>JBARQW010000257.1:0-6596 GCA_049643905.1 Bipolaricaulia bacterium | reverse complement strand
ATGGAGGACCCTGCGGCAGAGAGGCTTGAGGCTGCCGCCGGCCAGGAGATTGCGTGCACGAATGAGCTGTGGCGCGGCAACTACGCAAGAGCACTTGAGCTTTCGAGGGCAGTTGCCGATCTACTTGAAGGAGACGAAGTACGGGCATACAGAGGATGGTGGTACTACGTGTCCGCGGATATCGCGTTGCTTCTTCACGATGCTACGAGTGACGTAGCGCTCCTGACGACTGCCAGGGACTGTCTCGATCGAGCTTCGAGCTGTTGCATAAGCGCAAGTTGGTTCGCTCGTGCAGGACGTATGTGCCAGTTGCAGGGGCAGACCGATGACTCAGACGAGCTGGTGAGTCGCGCGGCTGAAACGACGAGGCGCCTGCTGGCGAAGTGGGGAAGCTACGGAGCCAAGTTCGAAGCTTCCGGCGCGGAAGTGGCGGATGACCTACGTTGCCCCGACCACAAGCGATTCCACAGGGGATTACGCAATCTCGGGCAGATGCTCGGTTTCGAGAGCGAGCTTCCGCCAGGAGCTGCAGCTCCTGACTGCATATGGGTGTTGGGGGGCTGGGAGATTGTTGTTCATGAGGCGAAGTCAGAACACAGCCCGAATGATCCTATTGGCGCGAAAGACATCCGTCAGGCAGCGAGTCACCAGGACTGGGTCAGGACCAACTACCCGGAGGCCACAACAGCCCGCGTCACCTGTCTTGTGGAGTCGCCACGCTCAGAAGTGGAGGAGTCAGCTCTCCCCCACGTTCGTGGCTTGTGCCATGTCGCCCCCTCGGAACTCAGTGGAATCTGTGAGCGAGCCATGGCTGTCTTGCGGTCAGTGCGAGCACGAGTCTCAGACCTTACTGAAGAGGATACGCTCGATTTGCTGAGGGAAGAGATGGCATCTGCGCAACTGACACCAGCCGAGGTCATCCAAGAGCTATCTCAACGGGCTGTAGAAGACCTCGCCGTTCGCGGGGGGGGATAGGGTGTTCAGTCTCACGGTTGTGCTCGTTGCTGACGAGCCGGAGTAGGAGGATACATGCCTGACACGCAATTCACGCAAGTGCAGTACACGCTTCAGCGAATTCCGGGGACGCATACCATAATCCCTCAATGAGCAGCCGGAAATAGGGTCTGTGTCCCTTCAATCGACGGAGGCCGGGGTCAAATCTTGCATTGCCACATTCTCGGAAGCTTCGCGACACGAGGAAACGACGATCTCGTCATCCAGTGGGCTGAACTCCTCCGGAGCTGACGTCAGGGAGGGTCATCGGTGGAGCCCTTCGTCGTATACTCCGCTCATGCGCCGCTATCAGGAACAGGGACGGCTGACCACGCAGATCGGGGCGCTTCCGTTTGTGGACGTGGATCGAGCGGTCGCCTACAGCCTCGAACACGACATCCCGTTCCTGCCTGCGCCCGCCTGACGGCCTCGCATCTCAGAAGCGCGTTTGGCGTCGACGTACGTGCGGCGAGCGACCCGGGTTCCGGCGTCACCTACGTCTTGCCTGCGCTTGAGGAGTCCGCCTGCGCGTAGCTCGCCGCCATGTCCTAAAGCCCCGCGGCGTCGAGAACGGCCGGTACTTGCTTCTCCCACCCGAGCGGCATGATGTGAACGCCTTGGCAGACGTCCTTCACCTCCCGCACGATGCGCGCTGCGATCTCGACGCTCCTGGCTGGCCGGTCCTCCTTGGCGGTGGTGGCCATCTCCTCGATTAGCGGATCGGGAACGTGGACGCCGGCGATGTTCTGGTTCATGAAGCGAGCCATTCCTGCTGACTTGAGAAGGATGATCCCGGCCACGATAGGGACCCCGAACGACCTCGCTTGATCCATGAAACACGAGAACGCCTCCGCGTCGAAGACAGCCTGGGTCTGGAAGAACGCCGCGCCGGCGTCGACCTTCTTGCCCATCTTGATCAGCTGGAGATCGACCGGATCGGAGCCGGGCGTGACCACGGCACCGAGGCAGAAGGCTGGCTTCCCGTCGAGCTCGTTCCCCTCCAGATCGGCGCCCTCGTTGAGCGAGCGAGCGGCCGCCAACAGCGAGACCGAATCGAGGTCGAACACCGGCTTCGCACCGAGTGAATCACCGAGCGATACGTGGTCGCCCGTCAGGCAGAGAACGTTCTCGATCCCGGCCGCCCACGCAGAGAGCAAGTCGGACTGGAGCGCGATCCGGTTTCGGTCGCGGCACGTGAGTTGGAAGACGGGCTCGATCCCGCGAGCTTTCAACATCTGCGATGCGACCAAGGATCCGAGTCGCATGACCGAGGACTGCTGATCGGTGATGTTGATCGCGTCGACGCGGGCGCGAAGCATTTCCGCGTTCTCCAGCATCTCGGCGAGATCCACTCCCTTCGGCGGGGCGACTTCGGAGGTGACGACGAACTTCCCCGAATCGAATAGCTCACTCAGTTTCATCGAGCCACCACCTCCGTGTCGGCGATGTCGATCGCCCAGCGTCTAGTTCCCCTGAGCTCCTCCGGAGGCCGCATTCGGGCGTGGTCCTTGAGCTTCATCGGTGTACGGCGGAGGAGATCGAGCCGTCCCTGTCGCTCGAGTCGCTCGTAGATGACGTCCCACGCGCAGCGACGGACTTCGGGCTCGACTTCGCACCGTCCGTCCTTGGCGCCTCCGCAGGGACCGTTGACCAGCTGTTTGGCGCAGGCTGTCAGCGGGCAGATCCCGGCGGTGATGTCGAGAAAACACTGACCGCACTCGACGCACCGCTCCTCGCCCTGCCACTCGCCGCGGATGCCTCCGAGCGAGATCGTGTCGCACGCCGGGTGCACCGCCTTGTCGAGCACGGTGGCCACCGCCTGAACGCCAATGCCGCACGTCGAAACGACAACTGAGTCTGCGCCGTTCACGTCGTTGGCGTGTGGGCGCAGCGCCGATCGCACCAGCGCCTTTTGGCAGAGGAAGTCGACCACCTTCCAGCCCACGACGGTCATCCCTTTCTCCTCGAGCTTGTCCTTGAGTTCCAGAATCTCCGGCTCACCGCCCGTGCCCGAGGCGGCCGCGCAGCCGTCGCAACCGAGAAGGAAGACCGAGCGTTCTCCTGCGACGGACGCCATCAGTTCGTCGATTGGCTTTCGCTCCGTAACTAGCATCGATACCCCCTGAGTTCCTCCAACACAATCTCGATGATGTGGGGGACGCGCGCCGCGATCTCCGGCGACAGATCGAGTCCCCAGTCGATGGTTCTTGGCTCGATCCCGATGACGATGATCTCCATCGGGTGATCCGAGGATCTGGAATCCCGCAGCGTCTGCAGAAGCCCCATGTCGTGGCACGATCGCCCGACGTTGGCCGCAGCGCCCGCCGCCTCGTCTGGGAGCCGGTAGATCGTTCCCGGCTCCCCGTCACCCTGCGCGGCGTCGATCACGATGACGCGTCTCGCTTCGGTGATCTCGAACGCCGCATAAGGGTCGGTCCCTGCGTCGAGCACACAAACGTCCACCGGCAGCGGATGCCCGACCAGTGCGCGAGCGACGTGGACGCCGACGCCGTCGTCCTTCATCAGGATGTTGCCCACTCCGACGATTGCTGTGTCCATCATCGGCCTAGCCCACCGCGTAGCGGCCGATCGTCCGCCCGCGTGGCGTGATCACGTGCACCGCACAAGCGAGGCACGGATCGAATGAGCGAACGATTCGCACGATCTCGAACGGGTTCTCCTCGTCGCGGATCTGCGTGCCAACGATCGCTTGCTCAATCGGACCGGGTTGGTCCCGATCGTCCTTCGGTGAGGCGTTCCACGTGGTCGGAACGACGCACTGGTAGTGGTCGATCTTCCCACCCCTGATGCGGACCCAGTGGCCGAGGGCGCCGCGTGGAGCGGCGGTCAGGCCCGTACCTTCCCCTTCGTCTGGGATCTCGTGCGGCGCGTAGACCGGCTCGCCCGGCGCGAGATCGAGGACCCAATCGGCCATCGCGTCGGCGACGAGCTTGCATTCGACCGCTCTTGCCGCGTGCCGGCCGAGTACAGAGTTGAGCGCCGTCGCAGGTAGACCGAGTTCGCTCAGGATCCCGTCGATGATCTCTTTGGCCGGCTCTCCGCGTGCGTAGGAGAGAAGCATCCGCGCCAGCGGACCCCCTTCGTATGCCTCGCCGTCGTATCGGGGCGACTTGAGCCACGAATAGGCGTCCTCCTTCTCCGGCATCGGAACCGTCTTCCCGTGGGTTGGGTGAAGCGGACCGTCGCCGTCGGCATACCACGAGTGGGTGACCGACTCGGTGATCTTCGTCGAGTCGAGTTCGGCCGGCACGAGGTCGGCTCCGATCGTCCCCGCGCTGAAGTAGCGCCCATCGCGCTGCGGGAATCCGCCGTAGTCGAGGAACTTCCCGCTTCCGGCTCCGATCTCCGCGTAGTCCACGTAGTGCCTGGCGACCTCCACGATATCTGGAACGTAAACGTGATCGATGAAGTGCCGAAGCTCGTTCAACCGCCAGAGGAAGCCGGCGATCGTGTCGACCGCGGCGGCCTGCGTCACGCCGCCGGGGACGATCCCCACGCTGTGAGGCATCTTCCCGCCGAAGACGGCCAGCAACTCGTGCGCCTTGCGGCGTATGTCGAACGCCTGCACGTAGTGCGACGCCAGCCGCTGTGCCACGTCGGTGGAGAAGCGATAGTCGCCCTCGTAGCGCGGGACGAATGGCCCCAACTCCCCTCGAGCGAGGAAAGCCTTCGCCGCGAGGAGTCCCGGATCCGTCCCCTCGTACGTGGCGACTTCCGTAACGTCGACGTAATCGAGCGCCGCCAGATGATAGAAGTGGAGGACGTGCGATTGGATGAAGTTGCAGCCCAGGATCAGATTGCGGATGACCCGCCCGTTGGCCGGAATCCGTTCGGAGATTCCGAATGCCTCGTCGAGGGCGAACGTCGACGCCGTCGCGTGGGCGGTCGGACAGACGCCGCAGATCCGCTGCGTGATCCGCGGCGCGTCCCGCGGGTCGCGTCCCTGCAGGATCAGCTCAATCCCGCGGAACAGCGTTCCCGTGCTTCGCGTCTCCTTGACGACTCCATCATCGACGATTGCCTCGATCTTGAGATGTCCTTCGATCCGAGTGACGGGATCGATGACGATCGTTCGCATGGTCAGGACTCCTTCCTCGGCACTAGAAGTGGCTCTTCCGGGAGCCTCTCGTAGAACGGCGAGATCAGGTCCGGGAACTCCGGTTCGACGCATCCGTTGCAGGGCGCCCCGCTTCCGATCACCCAGTTCGTTCCATTGTTCCAGCGTCTCAGCGGGCAGTCGGCGTGCGTCACCGTGCCCTTGCACCCGAGTTCATACAGGCAGCCCGCATCGCTGAGGTGCGCAGCGAACTTCCCCTCGTCGAAGTAGGCTCGCCGGGGGCAGTTCTCGTGGATTAGCTGTCCGTAGAAGCGTACCGGACGCCCGACGTCGTCGACCTCCACCGCACCGAGCCCGCCGATCAGCACGGTGGCCACCGTACCGATGAACCAGTCCGGGTGCGGTGGGCAGCCGGGGATGTTGATCAGCGGCACGTCGATGCCGTGCTCCCGGATGAGCGCGCCGACGCTGACACAGCCACCCGGGTTGGGGGTCGCGGCGAACATCCCGCCGAACGAGGCGCAGGTTCCCAAGCCAATGACGGCCATCGCCTTCCTCGCCAGCGCGGTCACGCGATCGACCATCGGCTCCTCGCCAAGCGTGCCGTAGACGCCGCCGTCTTTCGTCGGGATCGATCCCTCAACGACCAGCAGATAGGCTCGGGGATCGCCGCCCGCTGCCGCATCAAGGATGTCGATCACCGGCTCACCGGAGCCGGCCATCACGGTGGCCTGAAAGCGAAGGTTGATGTGTTGCCCCGGGATGACCTCCCCCAGAAGCAGATCGGTAATCCGTGGCGCTCGCGCGTTGAGGACTGACACGGAGCAACCACTGCATGTTGCGGTCTGGATCCAAACCACCGGCATCTCTCGTGTTCCTGGCATCGTCTCACCCTCCCTCGAGGCGATTCCTCTCCTGAACACTCACCTGAACGGAATGACAAGGCACTATAGGGGCATCGCCAAGACGAGGGCAACAACGCGGCGACGCTCCGATGGACGAGCCATTGGGCACACTGCGCCCGCTTCGTATACTGCGTGCATGCATCGATACGAGCAGGCCGGAGCCCTGACAACACAGATCGGATCCCTCCCGTTCACGGACGTGGATCGAGCGGTCGCCTACAGTCTCGAACACGACATCCCGTTCCTGCCCGAGCTGACGGCCCTCGGCGACGCGATGCTGGTCTACGTCAAGGATCCGGGGAAGCTCAGCTGTCTCCCGGTGTTCAAGCGGCACCGATTCGATTCGGTGAAGGTTCAATGCGTTGGGCCCGCGACGCTGCTGCAAGATGGGTACGCGGAGGACGACGCGATCTCCAGGATTTACCAACACATCGAGGCCATTCTCGACGGACTCCGCGCAGAAGAGATCGTGCTGTTCCTCGACGAGCCGGCGCTCGGCTACGTCGGATTCGACTACCGGCGCCTGTGGTCCCCGCTGTTCGAGAGCTTTCCGGTGGTTCGCGGCGTTCACGTCTGCGGAAACATGCAGTGGGACCAGTTGTTGGAGGCCGAGATCGACC
>JBARQW010000256.1:0-1543 GCA_049643905.1 Bipolaricaulia bacterium | reverse complement strand
CGTCACGGGAACACGCTTGGTGAAAGCTGTACAGCTCGCGTTGACGATCCTCTCCCCCGGCTCCGGAGGACAGATCGTCCTTGCCAGCGACGGAAGGTTCACCGACGACGCCGACGAAGCGGTCGCGCTCGCCGACATCGCAGGCGTACCGATATCCGTCCTTCCGATCGGCGAGCCCATCGACACGGACGTCGTCCTTTCATCGATCACCGCGCCAAGGGAGGTCTCCCTCGACCGCCCATTCACCGTGTCCGTCGCGATCGAGTCCTCTCTGGCGGCGACGGCTCAGCTTGCCATCTACAGGGAGGGAAGTTTGATCGGCCTCTCGAATGTTCCCCTTGAGCAGGGACTGAACCGATTCTCGTTCGCCGACACCGTCTCCGACCCCGGGCTCTACACCTATCAGGCCGTGGCGCGCAGCGAGGACGATCCTGTCTCGGAGAACGATACGCTCCTCGTTTCGGTTCGCTCGACGACTCAGCCGGACGTTCTTCTCGTCGAAGGGGGCGACGGCTCGGCTATTCCTGACCTTCTCGACGCAATCAGCTTGCGCTACGTCATCGTGGAGTCCGTTCCGGATCTGGCGACGCTCTCCTCGTACAACCAGCTGATCCTGTCGGAGGTACCACTCGGCGACCTGACCGACGGGCAGGCGACCAGCATCGATCGATTCGTTCGCAACCTCGGCGGCGGAATGCTTGTCGTACAGGGGGAAGCGTCGGTCCGCGGATTCACGACGACAAAGGTCGAACATCTTCTCCCGATCTCGTCGATCACTCCGGAGACGGAGCAGGAGGCGAGTCTCGCGCTCGTTTACGTCCTCGATCGATCGTCCAGCATGTCGGCACTCGTCAATGCCAAGGCGAAGATCCGGATCTTGCGTGATGCGGTTGCCGCCAGCGCCGTCCTGTTGCCTGGACGAGCTCTGGTCGGCGTCATCGGTTTCGATACCGATCATGATTGGCTCATTCCGATCTCCCCCGTTGGGGATGCGACGACCGTCTACGGAATGCTGCGCAAGCTGAGGGCCTACGGTGGAACCGACCTTTTCTATCCCCTTGTCGACGCCCTCGACGCGCTACGTGGTGTCGAGGCTCGATCGAAGCACATCCTCTTGATCTCGGATGGAAAGACCAGCAACGAACCACGCGACTATCCAGGTCTCCTCTCCCAGCTCGAGGAGACAGAGGACGTGACGCTGTCAGTGATCGCGCTTGGGGATGATCCCCGCCTCGGCCTCCTCTCCAGTCTCGTCGAGTCTGGGCGCGGTTCCCTGTATCACGTGTCCGATTTCAGTAGGCTTCCCGCTGTGACGCTCCAGGTAACCCAGCGACTGAGCAGGAGCCGCTTCGTCCTGGAGGAGACGCAGGTTGGCGGCCCTCTCGTTCGGCTCCTTGCAGACGACCCTCCGCCCACTATCGATGGATACGTGCTGACGTACCCGCGCGCCACGTCGCAGACTCTCCTCACCGCAGGGGTGGATCCTCTGGCTGCGACGTGGCGCGTCGGACTCGGAAGCGTCACTGTGCTCAACACGGATCTC
>JBARQW010000255.1:0-2388 GCA_049643905.1 Bipolaricaulia bacterium | reverse complement strand
TTTGCGGCGGCCCAGGCAACGATTCACTCGAAGGCGAGTCCGGTGACGACGCCCTCGACGGTGGCGATGGACGAGACGTCCTCCTCGGTGGGACCGGGAACGACATGCTCTACTCGGCCGACGCCGCGGACGTGCTTCTGGAAGGAAGAGCGATCGCCGGCACGTGCGAAGCATGCGTACCGCGATGCGCCCCGATACCGGCGACCCCCGTCTGCCCAACGCCGATCGAGCCCCCGTGTCCCCCACCGCCTCCGACGGCTCCGCCGACACCGGCCTGCCCTGTGCCGGATGCGAAGACGCTGAACGAGGGCGAGTCCATCCAGCTGCATGGAACGGTCTCCGACTCGGACTGCAACGTCATGCAGGTCTTTTGGGAGGTCACCGCGGGCACCCTCAACGACTCCACGTCACTCGATCCGATCTACACCGCGCCAATGCTCGATGGGTGCGAAGGAATCGATGTCTTCGTGACGCTGACCGCCATCGATACCTGTGGCGCATCGGCAAGCGACTCGTTCACATTGAGAGTGAACAACGTCAATCACGCACCGGCCGTCGACGCCGGGAACGATCTCTGCGTCGACGAAGGAGCCTCGATCGTCCTCCAGCCCATGGCCGGCGACCCCGACGGAGACCCTCTCGCCTACCGCTGGACGGTGGCGACAGGCGGCGGAACCTTCGACGATCCGACGGCGTTGCGAGCGGTGTTCCACGCGCCGCTCATCGACGACTGCGAAGGGACAACAGTTACGCTGACGCTCAACGCGATCGACCCTTGCGGCGCCGCGGTCTGTGATTCGCTCGTCATTCGAGTACGCAACGTCAATCGCGCACCGACCGTCGACCTCGGTCCGGACTTCTCCCTCGCGGAGGGCTCCGCCGTCAGGTTGACTCCGGTCGTGGCTGATCCTGAGTGCGAGCACCTCGAATACCGCTGGTCGGTCACCGGTGGCCACCTCGACCGATCCGATGCCCACGGTCCTACCTTCGTCGCCCCCATGACCGAGTGCTGCGACGGAGAGACGCTGACGGTACAGCTGACGGTCATCGATCCGTGCGGGCTCTCGGCAACGGACTCGGTGACGATCTACGTCAGCAATGTGAACGGTCCGCCGATCGTTGAACTCGGACCGGCCCTCACAATCAACGAAGGCGAGACCATCCGTCTGACGCCCGAGATCATCGATCCCGACGGCGACCTGCTCGTCTACTCATGGACCACGTCCGGCGGGATTCTCACCGAGTCCCACGACTGCGCGCCGGTCTTCACGGCTCCGATCATCGATGACTGCGAGGGCGTAGACCTCGTACTCACACTGAGGGTGGTCGATCCGTGCGGTCTGACAGCAACGGACACGCTCTACGTCCACGTGGCAAACGTGAACAAGCCTCCGCTGGTCTACGCGGATCCATAGGAGGGAAGGAAGGGACAACCGACAACCAGAAGAGGCTGCTTATCGATTGATCCGCTCGATCTGCTCCACCCGCACCAGGGTGGAGCAGATCACTTCTTCCTGCGGGCATTCGGATCGTCCGATCCTATCAAGGATGTCGGATCCGACAGGATTCTCCCTCGCCATCGCGTGCGCGACGTGAAGATGCAGACACTTGATCCGACGCCGCTCGGCGATCCCGCCGATTCCCTTCTCCGAGAGAGCCGAGAGCATCCCGTGGCTCTCCAAGTACATCCGCTCCTCGTCCGTCAGCAGGGAAAGCCGCTCACGAATGTAGTCCTCCGAGGCCTTCGTGAAGCGAGCAGATAGATCGCCGTCTGCCGCGAGGCGGTCTTCCATGCGGCCGATCAATCCTTCCGCTTCGAGGCGATCGATGCGCCGCCCGAGGTAAGGGCACGTCAACCAAAACAGGGTCGGGAACGGCTCGTCATCGACAATCGGATGCACCCGGATTGCCTGTGGATGTCCGTAGCTGCATCGTGCGGCAATGCCCAAGAGACCCCGCGGCTGCCGCCCGATCTGACGCGCGATCGTCCCCGCGTCGCTCACCGAGACGCGTTCCATGAATCGCTCCTGTACTTCGACTCCGCGAGGCTCACGGAACGCGCGACCTCTTCGTCCGACACGGCTCCAGGAGTGACTTCGAAGAGAGACGCGAAGCCGGCGACGACGGCGTTCGCGGTATCGGAGACGCAGATCTCTCTGCCGACGGCCTCCGATAGGGTCGTCATCGCCTCGGGACGCGACGGAACGCCTTCGGAAGCGTAGTCGGGACGGTGAGCAAGAAGAAGACACTCGAAGGGAAGATCCGCCGGGCAGACAAGGATCGTGCTGTGGTAGAGGACGAACCGTCCGCGTCTCGCCTGCGCCGCGCCGCCGATCTTCTCTCCCCGAAGCATGAGGCTGTTGCCACACAGGTCAATCCGCTGTGAGA
>JBARQW010000254.1:0-4336 GCA_049643905.1 Bipolaricaulia bacterium | reverse complement strand
GTTCGTTCCAGTTGAGGCTTACTCCCTAGTACATCCCGCCGCCCGGCGGCATCGCCGGCATCGGGGGCTCGTCTGCCTTGATCTCGGCGACGAGCGCGTCGGTTGTCAGAAGCATCCCGGCAATGGACACGGCGTTCTGGAGAGCGGATCTCGTGACCTTGGTCGGGTCGATGATCCCGGCGTCGAACATATCATGGTAGGTCTCGGAGACGACGTCGAAGCCGACGCCCGCCTTCTCCTCCTTGACCTTCTCGACGACGATGGCGCCCTCGAACCCGGCATTCAACGCCAGCTGGCGTAGCGGGGCTTCGAGCGCTCGCCTCAAGATGTTTACGCCGACGGCCTCGTCACCCTTGACCTTGAGGTCCGCGAGCTTCTTCGATGCGTTGACGATCGCGACGCCTCCACCGGGAAGGATCCCTTCATCGACCGCAGCCTTGGTCGCTTCGAGCGCGTCCTCCATGCGGTGCTTCTTCTCGGAGAGCTCGGTCTCGGTCGGGGCTCCGACCTTGATGACGGCCACGCCACCGGCGAGCTTCGCCTTCCGCTCTTCAAGCTTCTCGCGGTCGTAGTCAGAGTCGGTCGTCTCGATCTGAGCTTCGATCTGCTCGACGCGCCCCTGAATCGCATCGGACTTGCCCTTCCCGCCGATGATCGTCGTGTTGTTGTTGTCGATCTTGATGTTTTCGGCCGTGCCGAGCATGTCGAGCGTCGTGTCCTTGATCTGCATGCCGGCATCCTCAGCGACGACAGTACCGCCGGTCAGAACCGCAATATCCTCGAGCATCGCCTTGCGCCTGTCGCCGAATCCTGGTGCCTTGACGGCGCAGCTGGTGAGCGTCCCCTTCAGCTTGTTGAGAACGAGCGTCGTCAGCGCTTCGCCCGTAACGTCCTTGGCGATCAGCAGAAGGGGCCGGCCGGCCTGTGCGACCTTCTCGAGCAGCGGGACGAGATCCTGCGCTGACTTGACCTCTTGATCGGTTACGAGGATCAGCGGCTTGTCGAGGAGGACCTCCATCTTCTTCGGGTCGGTAACGAAGTAGGGCGAGATGTACTCTCGATCGAACTGCATTCCCTCGACCACTTCGTAGTAGGTCTCGATCGTGTCGGAATCCTCGACCGTGATGACTCCGTCCTGGCCGACCTCTTCCATCGCGTCGGCGATGATCTTGCCGATCGACTCGTCGTTGGCGGAGTTGGCGCCGACCTGGGCCATCTCCTCCTTGGTCTTGAGTTCCCGGCTCATCTTCTTCAGTTCGTCGACGACGACTTCTGAGCCCTTCTCGAGTCCACGCTTCAGTTCCATCGGGTTGGCGCCTGCGGCGAGGTTCTTGAACCCCTCCTCGATCATCGCATGAGCGAGGATCGTCGCGGTCGTCGTTCCGTCGCCGGCGATGTCGTTCGTCTTCGAGGCGACTTCCTTGACGAGCTGCGCTCCCATGTTCTCGAATTCGTCCTTGTACTCTTGCTCCTGAGCGATCGTGACTCCGTCGTTCGTGATGTCAGGGCTGCCGAACTTCTTCTCGATGATCACGTTTCTGCCGCGGGGCCCGAGCGTGATCCGAACGGCGTCGGCCAGCTTGTCGATCCCCGCCTTCATCCGGCGACGAGCTTCCTCGCCGAAAATGACTTCTTTGGCCATGCTCTGTCCCCCTTTTACTCCTCGACGATAGCGAGGACGTCCGTTTCCTTGACGAGAAGCAGCTTGTCCTCTCCTCGCTCGATCTCGGTTCCGGAAAAGCTACCGACGATGATCTCGTCTCCGACCTTCACCTCGAACTTCTCGTCGGTGCCCACCGCGAGAACCTTTGCGCGGACGACCTTCTCGTTCTTCACGTTGTCCGGAAGTACGATTCCGCCCGCAGTCTTGCGCTCTTCCAGTTCGAGCTTTTGCGCCAGGATTCGCTTCCCCAACGGCTTGATTGTCATCTCGAATCTCCTCCTTACTGAGCGTGATTGGCACTGAGGCTGTGAGCCTGCTAACGGATTGTATCCACGCCTCCCGGGCACGTCAACCCGGCCAAAGGCTTGTAGTGATGGTATATTCTGCGCATAGTCACGTCGATGCCTTCGGGAAGCGCGCACCTGAAGATCGAAGCGGGACTCCTCTTCGGATGGACCGCACTCGCCGCGTATCTTCTGTCGAAGAGAGCGATTACGCCGGATGCGGTTGTGTCGTTCACGTTCGCCTACGCGTTCTCGATGCTCTTTCTCAGTCCGGATCTCGATCTGGCCAAGAGCCGAGCGTTCAAAAGGTGGGGGATTGCACGCTGGATCTGGATCCCATATGCCTTCGTCTTTCGGCACCGAGGTCTGTCCCACCATCCGATCTTCGGGCCCATGACGCGCATCGCTTATCTCGCGCTGATCGTGGCGCTTCTCGCCACTGGAGTCGCTCTTGCAGTCAGGATGCCGTTTCGAGCCGCGTTCCCCTCCGCGGGCATCGTCCTCGGCGCTCTCGTGGGCCTGTACGTCCCCAACCTGACGCACGTGCTCTCCGACCGGATCTGCTCCGCCTGGCGGGGTCGAAAGCGGCGGCGGTTGTGACCTGCCGTGGGCACGGCCTATACTCGCCTCCATGAGAGAGTGGTTCCTCTATATTCTTGGCTCGGCAGCGCTCGTCGGCGTGGCCATCGCCCTTTCCTGGTTCGGACCCTACTACGAAACGGGGATTGCGTCCTGGTACGGGCCCGGCTTCGACGGAAACTACACGGCGAATGGCGAAGTGTACGACATGAACGGGATCAGCGCGGCGCACAAGACGTTGCCATTCGGCACGGTGGTGCGTGTTGTAGAGCTCTCGACCGGGCGAAGCGTGGTCGTTCGAATCAACGACCGTGGTCCCTTCATCGAAGGGCGGATCATTGACTTGTCAAAAGGGGCCGCGAAAGAGCTCGGAATCGTGGAGAAAGGGATCACCGATGTGGGGTTGCGGATTCTGCGATGGCCGGAAGGGGCACGACCTTAAGAGCGTGGCCGAGATCGGAGAGCGAGTACCCCTGGTGAAGGTGGGGAGAACGACGAGAGCGATGTAGCGGAAGAGTGAAAGGACGAGAGAGGCATGGGTCTGTCAGTCAGTGAGATGAGAAGAGGGATGGCGATCCTCTACGACGGAGAGTTGTACGAGATCGTCGAGTACGAGCACTCGAAGCGCGGCCGCGGCGGGGCGGTGGGAAAGACGAAGCTGAAGCATCTCAAGACCGGCCGCGTGACCTCAGCGACGTTCAAGGGACCGGAGAACACGGAGTCCGCGTTCCTCGAATCGAGACAGCTGCAGTACGTCTATCACGACGGTGCGGACTACGTCTTCATGGATATGGAGCGATTCGATCAATTCCCGATTGCCAAAGATGTTCTCGGCGAGCAGTCGGAATATCTGATCGAGGGGAACAATGTGATCGGGTGCTACTACAACGACGCACTGGTGAAGGTCAACCTGCCGAACTTCGTCGAACTGAAGGTTGCCCACACCGAACCTGGCGTGAAGGGAGACACGGTGTCGAACGTGGAGAAGCCGGCGACGCTCGAAACAGGAGTCGTCGTGCAGGTCCCCCTGTTCGTCAAAGAAGGTGATACACTGAAGGTCGACACTCGTACAGGAACTTACGTGGAGCGAGTATAAGGAGGAGCCATGGCCGAGCGAAGAGTCGAAATCACAGACGAAGACGGCCGCATCACGATCGCTGAAGACGTCATTGCATCGATCGCCCGGATCGGGGCTGAGAAAGTCGATGGGATCGCACGATCGACCGGAGGAGGCTCCGGTGGGCTGATGAGCATCTTCGGTGGCGAAGATCTTGCCCCGAGCATCAAGGCGGAGCTGTCAGAAGGAACCGTTCGCCTCGAACTGCGGATTGCCGTCGAATATGGCTACCCCGTGCACGAGGTAGCGGGGGGCGTTCAGCAGAACGTGCAGCAAGATGTCGAGCGGCTTGCCGGCGTGACGGTCTCGAGCGTTGATGTCTACGTGAAGAAGGTCGTTCCGCCGCACACGCACGAGAGCGGTGAGGAGTAAGGAGGAGCCGATGGTAGAGGGAGGAGACACGGGGAGCGTCGGGATCTCCAAGGATGTGGTCACCGCGATCGCCGCGATCGCCATCTCGGAAGTCGAAGGGATCTCGAATCTCCGCGCCGGGGACAGCGCGTTTCGCCGCGGCGAGGGGATGAAGAGGTACGTCGACACCACGGTCGAGGGAGATTCCGTCACTGTTACAGTGCGCATCACCGTCTTGTACGGCAATCCGATTCACAAGGTCGCCAAGCAAGTTCAGACGCGGATCAAGGCGGAGATCGAGCGGATGACCGGATTGCGCGTCGATGCGGTCAACGTTGACGT
>JBARQW010000253.1:0-5573 GCA_049643905.1 Bipolaricaulia bacterium | reverse complement strand
TCAGCGTCATCTGCAGCGGAACGACGAGCAGGCCGACAATGATGATGAAGAGGATGTTCCGTCCGCGGAACCTCATCCACGCGAATGCGTAGGCAGCGAATGCAGCAATCAAGATCGGAATGACGGTTGCGGGAAGGGTGATGAACAGGCTGTTGACGAAGGCGCGCCCCATTCCCTGATCCGCGATGACTTCGACGTAGTTCGCAATGGTGAACTGCGTGAACTTGAACGGAGTCTGGAAGACGCTCCACCAACCGGAGCTTGTCACGTCCACGGCGGGGCGGAATGAACTGATCAAGAGCCCCAGCGACGGGAGCATCCAGACGAGGCAAATCGCGATGATCACGAAGTGCAGAGGTCCCCTGGTCAGAGCGCGTACGATTCTTTCGCTCACCGGATCGCCTCCTGCTCGCGGAATCGCTTGAGATTGAACAGCATCACCGGGATGATCGCGAGCAGGAGGACAACTGCAATCGCGCTCGCCCTCCCGAAGTTCTTGAACTGGAACATCTCCTTGTACATCCGGTTGGCGATCACTTCCGTCCCGAAATTGCCGTTGGTCATCACGTACACGATGTCGAAGATCTTGAGGACCGTGATGAGCATCATCGTGGCGGCAACCGCAATCGTCGACCGCATCAGCGGGAACGAGATCCGCCAGAAGACCTGCCACTCACTTGCCCCGTCGAGTCGGGCCGATTCCAGCAGCGATTTCGGAATCCCCTTGTACGTTGCCGAGAGGACCACCATGCAAAAACCGGTCCAGATCCATACGCCGACGAAGATCAGCGCGAAGTTGTTGACCCATGGGCGCTCGATAAGCCACCCGATGGGCTGCCCGCCTAACGCCACGACGATTCCGTTGAGCAGTCCGGTTTGCGCGACGGTCGCCGGGCGAAAAGAGTAGACGAACTTCCAGATCACTCCGGAGCCGACGAAGGAGATCGCCATCGGCAAGAAGATGATCGCCTTGGCGACCCTCTCGTACCGAACACGATCCAGCAGGACGGCCATCGCCAGGCCGAGGCCGACAGTCCCCGCGGTGAAGACCACCACCCACAAGAGATTGTTGAGAAGCGCGCTCTGCATCGTGCGATTGGTGAACACAAACCTGTAGTTCGAGAAGCCGGCGAATCCCTCGCCTGTCTTGTCACCCAGGCTGAGGATGAACGTGTGCACGGCCGGGTAGACGAGGAAGAAGGCGAGGATGACCAGGGCGGGAACGACGTAGAGCCAGTGAGACAAGCTACGTTTGCTCAACCAAACCTCCGTTCCCCAAAAGGGGCGGGGATCCCGGACTCAGGGTCCCCGCCCTGCCCTGTGATTGGGCATTGGTTCGTAAAGCTCGGGGAGACTAGTAAGCGGCCTCCATGTCTCCGAGCACCGCGTCCAGATCCTCACCGCCTACGTAGTCAACGACGGCCTTCCAGAACGCGGCTCCGATTTCTTCCGGCATCAGGTCCGATGCGTCGAAGCGGAACGCCGACGCATTGACGAGCGAATCGGCGATCGCGCGCACGATGTCGCTAGGATAGACATTAGGGCTAACGCTCTTGTTCGCTGAGATGAACCCGACGCGTGCCGCCCAGACTTCCTGAACCGCGGCCGACGCGAGATAGCGCATCAGCGCCTGCGTCTCCGGTGAATCGCTGAATGCCACGACGACGTTGCCGCCACCGAACGCCGGGGTTCCGAGTGCCGCATCGATCGGCGGCGTTACGAACCAGCCGTAGTCGGTGCCAGGTACGAGATTCGGGAAGTCCTCGGTGAAGAAGCCCTCGATGAAGCTCGCCTGGTGATGCAGGTAGGCGTTCGGCGGATCAACGAACAGATCGTTGGGTGAATCCCCGAAGTTCGTCGTGAGAGCACCTGTTGTTCCGCCGAAGACGTAGTCCGCGTCCAGAACGATGTCCCCGAAGTACTCGAACGCCGTCTTGATCAACGGATCGGTCCACGCGATGTCGTGCGCGACCCACTGGTCGTACACCGCGGCTCCGGCAGTGCGGAGCATGATGTCTTCGATCCAGTCGGTTCCCGGCCAACCTGTGGCGCCACCGCTCTCCAACCCGATCGCCCACGGCGTTCCGCCGTCGGCGACAATCTGATCTGACAACGCGATCAGCTCGGCCCACGTGGTCGGGACCGCGTAGCCGTCCGCGGCAAACTGAGCCGGACTGTACCAGACCATGCTCTTATTGGAGGCGGCGATGTAGAAGCCGTAGAGGGTCCCGTCGACTGTGCCCATGTCCAGCCACGCCTGGCCATAGTCGTCTTCCAGTTGGGACTTCATGAACGTGAGGTCCTTCAGGAGGCCATCCCCGACAAGCGAGATCATCTGGCCTGGCTTCGGCAGCAGGACGACGTCCGGAGGATTCCCGGCCGCGATCCTCGTGGTGAGAAGAGCAGGGTCTCGCGTCCAGATCGTCTCAACCTTGATCCCCGTGGCAGCTTCAAAGCTGGCAAGCGTCGCCTCGATTGCCGCCGCTTCTTGGTCGGCCATTTCGCCTTGTAAGACAAGGCTGCGCTGCTGTGCCCAGCCTACCGCGGTTGCGAGAGACAGGACCACAAGCGCCATCAACAAGCCTGTACCTAGTTTCCTCATTGGGTTCCTCCTTGGAACTCGCCGGTGTTTCTAGTGACCTACAGAATCCGATGTTTCCTTGTGGGTTCTCCATCTACCACCTGCCTTGGCTGAACCCGTGCTTCCAGGGCGCACCTGCACAGGCCTCATTGCCACGTACGCCTGTCGCGCCCCATTTCCTCTGGAAGCGGGTGGGTCGGTTGTACGAGCTGCCGCTCACTCACTGTCAAGCGCTTCCATCAGACGTCGCGCGAACCAACCATGCGCCCGATTGATGTTGGAAGTCAAATCAGGTTACCGTCTAACTCGTGTGGAGATCGCCGTGAGATCCGGCAGAGGGGAGGGATTCCCGCTGTCCATCCCGGATGCATCGTTTCCCTCAATTGATCAGATCCCGTTTGATCTCCTCGAATTCCTGCTTGCTGATCTCGCCTCGGGCGTAACGCTCCTTCAGAAGGTCTAGCGCGCTACTTCGATGTCCATGGTGGGGATCAGCATCGTGACGAGCCGTCAGGCGGTGAATGGCCCACGCGGCCACCGCGATCACGCTTCCCCAGAACACGATCCCGCCTACGAACATCGTCCATCCACCTCCGTGGCAGTACCCATGCCACATGAAGACCTCCCTCCATCCCCTTCTGTTGGGAATCCAATCCGGATTCTTCGCCTGAAACGTGGGGAGAGCGTGACGTTCGTCAGGAGTTAGGTGTGGGCAAGCTTTCGGTCGGGAGGGGGTTCTGCACACGCCGTTGCCCCCCGCGTGGGGCGTTGACCCTCAAAAGGCAGCCCGAGAACGGTCTTCTCTTGGATCGCGAATCCCGTATCGCCACGCAGAATCAGGGCGAAGATGCTTCCTGCGAGCGGTCTGGACTCCTGCTCAGGGGATGCGAAGCGAAGGGAGGATGTCTACGGAGAAGGGGCAGCCTATTCGCGGCCGAACGGGAAGGATCCCCGGATGGCTACTCCTTGTACCCGATCATCCGGAGGAAGTCCTTGCGGCAGGTGACGTCCTCTTCTGTCTCGACGCCCTTCGGTGAGGAGCCGTCGACGACGCCGAGGATGCCTCGGCCCTGTTCGTTTTCGGCAACTACGACCTGAACCGGGTTGGCGGTGGCGCAGAAGACGCGGCAGACCTCGGGCACGCGCTTGACGGCATGCATCACGTTGATTGGGAAGGCTCCTTCAAGGAAGACGATGAACGAGTGGCCGGCGCCGATCGCCTCGGCGTTCCGGACCGCTAGCGCTTCGAGGTCGTCGTTCGTTCCAGAGTGGCGGATCAGGCACGGCCCTGACGCTTCGCAGAAGGCGAGGCCGAACTGGATCCCGGGGATCGCCGTGACGAGCGCTTCGTGGAGATCTTCGACGGTCTTGATGAAGTGCGACTGGCCGAGGATCAGGTTCAGTTCGTCCGGGTTCTCAATGGCGACGAGCTTCAGATCCATCTTCCTCCTTCTTTCGAAGCATCTCCTTGAGCATTCGCGCAAGCGGCTTCATGATCAGTGCGGACTCCCTCCCGTCTCCAGTGTCGAGGTCCTTGATCCATACTTGCCGCGAGTCCACTTCGTCGTCCCCGAAGACGATGAGAAAGCAGGATCCTAGCTTGTTGGCCATGGTCAGCTGCTTCTTGAGCGAGCGATGGCGGTGGTCGAACTCTACGGAGAGCCCTTCTTGCCGTAGGCTGAAGGCTGCCATCATTGCCTCACGGTGAGCTTCCTCCCCAAGCGCTGCGAGAAAGAGATCGATGCGATCGTCCTCGCCAGATCGGTAGTGCTGCTCGCGCAGTACAAGAGCCAGCCGATCGGTCCCGCCGGCGAAACCGATTCCTGGCGTCGCCGGTCCGCCAAGCGTCTCGATCAGCCCGTCGTAGCGTCCGCCGCCGAGGAGGCTGTCCTGCGCGCCGAGATCGTCGGAGATGAGCTCGAAGACGGTCCGCGTGTAGTAGTCGAGGCCGCGGACGAGGCGTGGATCGATCTCGAAGGGAAGCGTGAGGCGATCGAGCAGCGTCTGAACCTCGGCGAAGTGGTCTGTGCAGTCGGAGCAGAGATGGTCGACGCTTCCGGGCGCCTTCTCGATGAACGGCTGGCAGCCGGACTCCTTGCAGTCGAGGATCCGAAGCGGATTCTCAGTGTGGCGGCGCTGGCAATCGGGGCACATCGAGGCGATCGACTCGGCGAAGTGCTCGCGCAACACTTCTTGGAAGCGGGCGCGGTCTTCGGGGCAGCCGATCGAGTTCAGTTTCAGCCGGAGTCCTTCGAGGCCAAGCTCGCTCATCAGCGCCCAGGCGAAGGCGATCACCTCGGCGTCGACGCTCGGGTCGAGAGAGCCGAACACCTCGACCCCGTACTGGTCGAACTGCCTGTACCGTCCCTTTTGCGGCTTCTCGTAACGGAACATCGGCCCGACGTAGTACCACTTCTGAAACGGATCGTTGACGTGCAGTCCGGCATTCAAATAGACGCGTGCGGCCGACGCGGTCCCCTCCGGACGGAGCGTCAGGCTGCGCCCCTTGCGGTCGGGGAAGGTGTACATCTGCTTGTTGACGACTTCAGTCGTCTCCCCGATTCCGCGCGTGAACAGCTCGGTCTGCTCGAGGATGGGGAATCGGATCTCGCGATAGTTGTAGCGGCGGGCAACCTCTCGGAAGGCCTCCTCGATCCGCTGCCAGCGGGAGGCCTCGTCGGGGAGGATGTCGCGCGTTCCTCGGACGAGCTCGAAGCTCATCCGATTTCTCGCAAGACGTTGACGGTCTCGATCAGGCTCTCGGCGGCCTGGGATCCTTTGTTGCCGGCCTTCGTTCCGGCTCTTTCGATCGCCTGGTCGACGGTGTCGGCCGTGATCACGCCGAATGCGACCGGGACCGGCGCCTCGAGGTTGACCAGCGCGATTCCCTTGCTCACCTCACTGGCGATGTACTCGAAGTGAGGCGTTCCGCCGCGGATGACGGCGGAAAGGGCAATGACGCCGTCGTAGCGTCCGGTATCGGCCATTGCCT
>JBARQW010000252.1:0-4681 GCA_049643905.1 Bipolaricaulia bacterium | reverse complement strand
CCGCTCGATCAACGATCGAGCGGCTTGAGGGATGGCGTCGGCTGCTCGATCAGGGATCGAGCAGCTTGACGGGTGCAGTGGAAAGCTTGACCACGGACCGAGCTTCTGAGGGAATCCTGAGTCGGATTCCCTTATCCAGGCTCGGTGATCCAGAGTGCCGGCCGGTATTCACAGACCCGTGGCGGGAACTGATCGCAGGCGGATGTGTAGATTCCGTGTTCGGGCGCTCGGCGCCTCAGGGTGTGTTGCTCGGGCGTCGGGCCTAGCAACGGAAAGGGGAGGTACGAACGATGAGACGAGCAGGGTGGGTTGTTCTGGTTCTGCTGGGTTTGACGGCGCTCGCTGCGTCGGCGAATGTAGGATGCTGGTGTGCTCCTGCAACCGCTCCGGCCTGTTACACGACGTTTAAGTCGAACGAGATCGTGGAGTTCTCGCTGACCGTTCCTGGCGAGTACTTCTGGATTCACAACACCATGGAAACGCCGCTGATCACCGGCTGGTGGGTCGAGACATCCGAGGGGATCGTCGTCAAGCAGGTCTCTCTCACCGAGCCGAAGGGCCACTACGCGACCTTCACATGGGACGTGTCGGCCGACGCCGGAGGCTACGTGGAACCCGGCTTCTATCGGATCGCCATGACGACAACGTCGATGGCCCCGGTCTTCGCTGACCTCGAGATCGTTTCGTGTCGCTGTTCACCCTGTTGGGTAGGGTGTCAGGCTCTCTGCCTCTGCCGTCCTACCAGCTGTTGCACGGCTGCCTGTGGTGAACCCTACGTCGTCTTGGCGAGTGGCGGATCGCGCAACTGTTGTTGGTTCAGCCTCTCGATCTACGGCGAGTTCGAGCCGCCTGCGCCGTAGGAGAGAGGCTTTTCGAGGAGCGCGGATTCAAGTGTCGCGGACATGCGTCCCAGAATCATCGAGCGACTTTGTCCTGAGCGCCAGTCCGGCGAGCGCGTTGCGCCAACGGCTCAAACGTCCGGAGTTCGTCCGACGCACGCCCTCCCGATTCCGACCTGCGGGGCCTACGCTAGCATGAAGTGGTGTAGAGAAGCCACGACGCCTCCTTGACTCCGGAGGGAGGGTAACGAAACGAGAGCCGTTCCCCTCCCTCCTCTTGTGTTGTGCATTGCACGAATCAAGGGTCTTCCTCCCGTCGGCACGGTTCGAGTCCTGAAACCTCGATGCCTGGATTCTACTTCTGGGTGAACCTGTCAAGACGCGGAGCCGATCGGAGGGATTCGACGTGGAAAAACTTGCGAGGATCAGTCGTCGCACATGGATTCAGTCCGCAGCCGCTTTGCTGGTTCTTCCGCTCCTTCTACTGAGCGCGTGCCGTGACGACAAGACAGTGACCTTCTTCGACTCGCATCTGGAGGCCGCCGTGCGCGAGGGGCTTGGCCTCGGTCCGGGTCCGCTTGCCGCGACCGACCTGCGTCGGCTGACGGAGTTGGACGCCGCCGGCCGGGGGATCGCGCACCTCGATGGACTGGAGGCGTGCGTTAACCTCGTCAGTCTCGACCTCGCCGGGAACCACGTCTCAGACCTGCGCCCACTCTCCGAGCTTCGCCACCTGGAGACGCTGATCCTGACAAGCAACGAAGCAAGTGACGTCTCTCCGCTTTCCGGATTGGCAGAGCTTCGCAGGCTCGACCTCGACTTTAACTTCGTCGACGACGTTCGTCCGTTGACTGGTCTCCTGAAGCTTCGATGGCTGGGTCTTTGGAACAGCGGAATCGCGGATATCGCACCACTCGCCGCGCTCGTCGAGCTAAGAGAGCTCGGACTCGGGGGAAACCCAGTCGGGGACATCTCTCCGCTGGTCGGGCTGACGAAACTCGAGTGGCTCGGTCTTCCCAACACCGAGATCCGCGATGTCTCGGCTCTCTTCGGTCTGAGGGCGCTCGTCAAGCTCAGCCTCGGCGGGAATCGAATCGCCGATCTCTCCCCGCTTCGCGAGCTCCAGAGCCTGGAAGTACTCGGGATCGACTCGAACGAGGTTGAGGACGTGGGCGCACTCGCCGATCTCACGCGACTGCAGCGTCTCAGTCTCTGGGGAAACCGAATCGCGGACGTCTCGCCTCTTGCCGGCTTGACGGACCTCGAGGAGCTATGGCTCGATGGCAACCCGCTCTCCGACATCGGCATTCTTGAGGCACTGCCGAATCTCCGAGTCGTCGGTCTCTCGGAGACAGAGGTTGGCGACCTTTCGCCGTTGGTCGAGAATGCGGGTCTCGGTGAGGGGGACGAGGTTGACTTGAACGGCGCGGCGCTTGACCTGTCGGATGGCTCAACAGCACGTCTCGCAATCGATCGACTGGAAGGACGCGGTGTCGTCGTCCGCTTCGGACTCCCACTCGACTAGTCGGGGCCGCCCGCGTGCTCCGTGTACGCGTTGTGGAATATGAACAGCTGAGCCGAATCGAAGTCGGTGAAGATCAGCTTGTAGCAGTTGGTGAGGATGTAGACCCACACCATGATGTTCGGCATCGGATCGCTCATGCTCGCGATGTCGTAGTGGAAGTCCTTCTCCGCCCACCACTGCTTGCGCAGCTTCCGCTCCCCGGACCAATCCTTGAGGCTTCCGATGTAGCTTTCCAGCAGCCAGACGAAGTCGGCGAACTGCATCTTCGTCTGCACGCCCAACTGTGCTTCGGGGAGATTCGGGACATCTTCGCCGTCGACGACGCGGACCCATCCCTCGATCATGTCGCAGCCGCCGTGATAGGCCATCGTGATCGCGGGCGTGATGCGACAGTTCCCATCCACAAGGTACGGTCGCCCGGTCACCCGATCCATCACGAAATCGAATCCGCAGAGGCCGTGGAAGTCGAGATGCTTGACGATCTTCGCCGCCGCTTCCGCACAGGCAGGATCGGCCATGCTCTCGCGGAGCACCGTAGTTCCGCCGTCACGCGGCATCGTGCGAATGCCTTGGTACATCACCTCGCCGACCACGTCGCCGCGATTGCAGAGCTCGAGAGTGCACGTCGTCGGCCCTTCGATCATCTGCTGAAGCATTGGGAGGTTGTCCTCGTCGAGGCTGTTGGCGCGCACGACGTCGAAATACTGCTTCTCCAGCTGATTGCGATCGCTGACGAGCCGCAGGCCGGCGGCTCCCGACGCCTGCTTCATCTTGACGACGATCGGGAGATCGACCGTAGCGATCAACTGTTTCGCCTCCGCGGTCGAGCGGGGGACGTGGATCTCCGGCGTGTCGACGCCAACCTCCCGCGCCAGCTCGGCGAGCTGAACCTTACTGTGGAGCCGCATCAGGGTCGCGGTATCGAGCATCGCGGTCTTGGTCGCCTCGAAGACGCGGTCCCGGTAGTGGCTCATGAGAATGATCTCCTCGTAGGAGGGGAAGTAGTAGTCGTAGTTGCCCGTTTCCAGCTCCAGGAGAAGGCGCTTCGCGTACTGCAGCGGCTTGTGCCGCATGTTGGGAAGCCTGATTCGTTTGGTCACGTACTTGGAGTAGGCGGCGTACGCGAAGTAGTGACCCTCTGCTGCGTACACTTCGTATCCCAATTGCCCGAAACGCCTGATCGCATGCAGTGCCGCAGGCTCGAACAGCCCGGTTACGAGAACCTTCATTGCTCGGCTCCTGGTTGCTGTGATGTCATGAATGAGCCCGCCGACGTCGCCTCGACGGGCAGCTTCCCTCCCGTTCGGTCTCCCGAGTAGGTCTCGATACGGAAGGATACGGCTGCGAAGTGGGTCGGACAACTGCGGCACTCGTCCTCGGCATGCCCTGAGATCGCCGCGGGTTGCAGACAAAGAGCGTCAATGGTGCGCAGATAGCAGGGAAACCGCGTGATCTGGGACGGCTTGAGCTTCTGAGCTGCCGGAGTCGAGGTGAGGTGGATTCGGGCGTCTGTGAAGACAGAAGGCAGGGCGAGTTGCCTCGCCCTGCCTTCGGGAGGCTAGTTGCGAGCCTGCGTTCGCAGCGAAGAGCAGAGCTCTGCTGCCAGATCCTTCTCGCTCAGACCCTTTCGGAGTCCGTGGGCGATCGATCGGCGGAACTGCTTTCTGGCACGCGTTTCCTGCATCAAACTGTGGATCTCGGCGCGCCGCTGCGCGCGCGCAATCCGTTCCTCAACGAGACTCTGCATGGCCTCGAAGATAAAGATCGGTGAGTTCGGGAGCATCGGTGACCTCCTAGCCACACGCCGGTGAGGCCCGCTCGGGGCCGCCTTCCGTGTCTACCATTCCTTCCGCGCCCTGAACGAACGGCGCAGAGACAGTCGACGAAGATTCCCACCCATTCATCGCGATTCTCTCCTTCCTCCAAGTTGCCGTTTGCCGTTCACCACAACCATGAGTCGCGCATTCCCACCATTCCGGTTCGTTCCGCGAGGGTTCGTCCGTTTCGCGGGCCGCTTTCGATGCGGGATGCTTCATTCGTCCGGGCCGCAATGGGGCAACGTCCGGGCGAATCATCGTTCGGGCTCATGCCGCTTGTGCGGCTACAAGATTAAGTGTCGATCGAGCGATGTGCGCTCAGGACCGCGGGACGTACGTCCCCTCAGACGTGCTGAGTTGCTGGGATGGCCGCGCACCGGTGTGCGCAGAGACCGCCGAACCGCCTACTCGGGAAGGCCTCGGAGGCTCGCGTAGTCTGACGCCCGCTTCTTCGTTGAGCAGATGACCAAGCTTACCTCCTTCGTTCTGGGTCTTTCGAG
>JBARQW010000251.1:0-9849 GCA_049643905.1 Bipolaricaulia bacterium | reverse complement strand
GACCTCGGCCGAGTAGCCTTTCGCGTCGTCGTCCTCGTGTACCCGACGCGCCACAGCGCGTGCCCTGCTCATGAGATCGAGATCTTCGATCAGGTTGACCGCCCGAAGCTGCGTGAGGAATCCGTGCTGGTGAGTTCCGAGCAGGTCCCCTGGGCCGCGGATCCACAGATCCTCTTCGGCAATGGCGAAACCGTCGTCGTTCTCGGTGAACGCCGCAAGCCGCTGCTTCGCCTCCTCGGTCTTCGCCTCGGCGATCGCAATGCAGACGCCCTTCTGCCCGGACCGCCCGATCCGCCCACGAAGCTGGTGTAGCTGCGACAGGCCGAATCGGTCGGCGTGCTCGATCACGATGAAGTCGGCATCCTGCACGTCGATTCCTACCTCGATCACCGTCGTGGCCACCAAGAGCTTCACGTCCCCGCGCAAGAAGCGCTCCATCGCGTCAGCACGCTCGGCCGACGAGAGGCGCCCATGGAGTAGCCCGACCTCGACGTCCGGGAAACGCGCGGCAAGCTCCTCGGCGACCTGAACCGCCGCACCAGCGTCAACCTTCTCCGATTCCTCGATAAGCGGGAGAACGACGTACCCCTTTCGGCCTTCGCTCAAGAACCGGCCGACCTCCTCGTAGACTTCTTCCCGCCCGGAACCGGGGACCCAGCGCGTATCAATGTCTCGCTCACCTGCCGGAAGCTCGTCAAGCGTCGAGATGTCGAACTCACCGTAGAGGGTCAGAGCGATCGTCCGCGGAATCGGCGTCGCGCTCATCACGAGAAGGTCGATCTTCTCGCCCTTCTCCTCGATCGCCGACCGCTGAACGACGCCGAAACGGTGCTGTTCGTCAATGATCACCAAGCCGAGATCGGCAAACGCCACCGGCTGCTGGATCAACGCGTGAGTTCCGATCACAAGATCAGTCTCACCGGTCCGAATCGCCTCCGTAACTTCCTCCTTCTCTTTCGTCGCCCCAGTGAGGTGCCCAACACGGACGGGGAAGCCCTCGAGAAGACCCCCGATTGTCACAGCATGCTGATCGGCCAGGATTTCGGTCGGTACCATGAACGCAACCTGGGATCCACCATCGATGACACAGAGCGCGGCAACGAGCGCAACCAGGGTCTTCCCGGATCCTACGTCACCCTGCAGCAGCCTCATCATCCGAATCGGACGCGCGAGATCGCCCTCGATCTCTCGGAACGCGGCCCGCTGTGCCTTCGTTAGGGTGAACGGGAGTTGTGCGAGGAAGGAATCGACCAGTTCGCCGGTCCCAGAGCGCGCGATCCCTGCCTCCTCCCTGGCGACACCAAGCAGCCCCAGCTGCAGCAGGAAGAGTTCCTCGAACGCCAGGCTGCGCCGCGCCTGCTCGAAGCCGGCGGGATCGCTCGGACGGTGGATCGCGGCGATCGCCTCCCGCTTGGGTGAAACTGCGTTCTCTTCTCGGACACTCGCCGGGAGAATCTCGGACACTTCCTCCAAGATGTCGTCGAGGTGGCGGTCGATGAGTGATCGAATGAGACGGTCGCTAACCCCTTCGGCGGCAGGATAGACGGGAACCAGCCTGCCGATCTCGGATCCTGCCTCCGCGGCCTCCCAAACCGGGGAGCGCATCTGGAGCTCCCCGCGGCTCCGTTCGGCTCGTCCGAAGATGTCGATCCAATCGCCTTTCCGAAGCTGATCGGCAATCCAGGGCTGGTTGAACCA
This sequence comes from Bipolaricaulia bacterium, assembly GCA_049643905.1. Taxonomy (GTDB): domain Bacteria; phylum Bipolaricaulota; class Bipolaricaulia; order UBA7950; family UBA9294; genus CAZMYM01. The sequence continues at coordinate 8,151 of JBARQW010000251.1, read as the reverse complement.
GACGGCGTAGAGAAAGCCCGATCCGTCGCCGAGAGCGGCCTTGACGATCGTCATCCCTCGGCCGGCGCGGCGTCGGTCGATGACCAAGATCTCACCACGCACCGAAGCCTCTTCTCCGGTGCGCAAATCACCGATCCGCGAGAATCTCGATCGATCTTCGAGTCGGCGCGGGAGATAGAGAATCAGGTCCTCTACGGTTCGTATCCCGAGGGATCGAAGGGCGGTCGCTCGCTTCTCGCCAACCCCCTGGAGACTGGTGATCGGCCGATCGAGCGCGTCCGAACGCTCTACTGCGTCTTGGACAGCGGCTACGCCCGTCTCGAGGAACGAGAGGAGGGCGTCGACGGTCCGCCGACGTTCGTCCGGTCCTGCCTTTCCGTATCCTCCCACGATCGAAGAAGCGGCCGGCAGATGCTGGCCAATGAACGCTTCCAGGCCGCACGTCACCGCCGAATCGAGGAACCCGGTCGAGCACTCCAGCCGGAGCACCTTCTCGACGGTGTCTCTCGAAGCCCTGTTCCCTTGTGGCATATCTGCGTCAACCTTATAATGCCGCGGACCGACAAACAAGGGAAGAGGATGAGCATTCGAACGTACGGGGATCCCGTGCTGAGACGTCCGGCTGAGACGGTCGGAGCGATCGATTCCGAGACGAGACAGATCTGCGAGCGGATGGTCGAGGCGATGATCCGTGCGGATGGTGTGGGACTCGCCGCTCCGCAAATCGGCATCTCCAAGCGCATTATCGTTCTCGACGTTGACGGAGAGTTCCATGTGCTCGTCAACCCTGAGTTGATCGAGACGTCGGGGGAGACCGCGACCTTCACCGAGGGGTGCCTGAGCGTCCCAGGCGTGCACGCCGACATCTCACGAAGCGAGAAGGCAACAATCGCGGGAACGGCCCTCGACGGATCGCCGGTCGAGATCACGGGCGAAGGGGTTCTAGCCAGAGCCATTCAACACGAGATCGATCACCTGAACGGGCACCTGTTCCTCGATCATCTGAGTCCGGTCCGCCGTCAAAGCCTGCTCAAGGAGTACGAGCGGAAGCGACGAGAGGAGTCCGATTGAGGGTCGTCTTCCTCGGAACGTCAGCCTTCGCAGTTCCGGCGCTCGATGCGTTGGCGGGCCGACACACCGTCTCGCTCGTCGTCACGCAACCCGATCGTCCTGCAGGACGCGGTGGCCGACTCAGAGAGCCCGAGGTGAAGACGGCCGCCCGCAACCTCGGACTCCCCACCGAGCAGCCGGAACGGATCAACACCGAGCCGGTGATCGACCGAGTGCGAGCCGCCTCGCCCGATGTGATCGTCGTCGCCGCGTACGGCCAGATGCTCAAGCCGAACCTCTTCGGGATTCCCCCCAACGGAACGATCAACATCCACGCCTCGCTCTTGCCGGCCTATCGAGGAGCTGCCCCCGTTCAATGGGCCCTCGTGCGAGGCGAAAGGACCACCGGGATCACGACGTTTCTCATCGATCGAGGAATGGACACGGGCGACCTCCTCCTTCTCCGAGACCTCGAGATCGGACCCGACGAGACGGCCGGTGAGTTGGGGACGCGGCTGGCAGAACTCGGCGCCGCCGTGCTCTTGGAGACGCTCGACGGAATCTCGAGCGGGACGATTGTGCCTCGCCCCCAGCCCGCCGATGGAGTCACGTTCGCTCCGATGCTGACGCGCGATGACGGCCGGATCGATTGGTCCGCGAGCGCATCGGACGTGCACAACCTCATTCGAGGGACGAGCCCGTGGCCCGGTGCATGGACGATCCTCAGGCAGGAGCGGATCAAGGTTCACCGCAGTGTTCGAACCGGTGTCCTCAAGGGATCCGTGGAACCCGGCGAGATCGCCCTGCCCGAAACAGGCCGTCTTCTTGTGGGATGCTCAGATGAGCTGATCGAGCTTGTCGGGCTTCAGCGCGAGGGACGACCGCGTGTCGATGGCGACGCTTTTCTGAACGGACTCCGAAGCGCGCGGCGCTTCATCTAGGGGCTCGGGTAGAGGCCGACCAAGCCGCTCGGCTCGGCTCGACGCTCGAGAGTGATCCCTTCCAGAAGATCGAGAATGATCTCGGCCGTGTTGGCGACCGTCGCCGCCATCAGGTGTCCGCCGGTTGCTGCTCCGTCGCGCCGTGCGATGGTCACGTGGCAATGCGCCATGCGCTCGCCGTCGCGCAAGGCAATGTTCCCCTGCAACGCGAGGAGTTCAACCGGTTCCGTGACCACATGTTCCTCGTAGGCCGATCCGTTCCAATAGCCCAACCGTGCGTCGCGAATCATCCCGACTCCGCCAACGATCACGGCTCCTTCGACGGAGACGGACAGGAGCTGCGAGAGAAGATCCTCCCCGTCGACCATCCGCAAGATGATCTGCCGTTTGCCTCGCGCTACGATCATGATCCCTCCGGACGAGAATCTTATCCGGCTCTCACGCTTAAAGACCAGTTGCGCGCACGCGAGTTCGTCTTCTATCCTCCGCGTGCGATGGATCGCACGAGCGAAGCCCGATGGATCGTCGATCGGCTCTCGGAGCACCTCGGATCGACTTCCGAGCGCGAGAGGAGTCCGGTGGAGACGCTCGTTCTGACGATCCTGTCCCAGAACACGACCGACACGAACCGCGACCGTGCCTACGCTTCCCTCATCGACCGATTTCGGACAGTCGAGGCGATCGCCGAAGCCGAAGAGGGCGAGATCGCGGACGCCATTCGCGGCGGGGGGCTTCAGCAGCAGAAAGCCCACGCCATCCGGGAATCCCTCCGACACATCGAGTCCGAGCAGGGCCGGATGAGTCTGGCGTTCCTTGAATCGCTGAAGCTCGAGGACGCGCTGGCTTGGCTTCTCGCCCTCCCCGGCGTGGGGCGGAAGACCGCAGGGATCGTCTTGCTCCTCTCCTTCGGAAAGCCCTACTTCCCGGTCGACACCCACATTCGACGGATTCTCACGCGCGTCGGGTGGATTCGCGGACGCGAGGAGCCGCACCGGCGGGTAAACTCGATCCTCGGCAAAGATCCGGAGCTGATGGCGGACCTGCATCTGCAGTTGATCCGACTCGGCCGGGCACTCTGCAGCCCGAGGAATCCGTTGTGTGGCGAGTGCCCGATTCGTGAACGCTGCCGTCACGGAAGGAGAGTGGGAAGATGAGAGAGATCGCTCGGCAATTGGGAGCACGACTTCGTGAGACCGGACGAACGATCTCGGTCGCCGAGTCGTGCACGGCAGGCGGGCTCGCTCACGAAATCACACGCGTGCCGGGCGCGTCCGCCTACTTCCTCGGCGGTGTCATCGCATACGACGACGCCGTCAAGATATCCCTGCTCGACATTCCGCGATCGGACCTTCAGCGTTTCGGGGCCGTCAGCGCCGAGACCGCCGAGGCGATGGCGACAGCCTGTCGGAGCCTGTTCGGGACAGACACCGCGGTCAGCATCACAGGGATCGCCGGCCCCGGAGGCGGGACGGACGAGAAGCCCGTTGGTCTCGTCTTCATCGCAGTGGCGGGGGAGCGAGGCGTCCGCTGCCACCGCTTCGAGTTCCCGGGAAACCGCGATGACGTGCGGGCCCAGGCCATCGACGCCGCCCTGAAAGAGTCCCTCAACCTTCTCGACGAGACGGGAGAGGCCGTGCGAGCCTGATCGGCTTCAGAAGGCCGATTGGCGGAGGCCGCTTGATCGATCTTGAATTCCCATGCTAGAATTCGCGCATGAAGGGTCCCCTCAGAACCGGGTGGAAGTACGCGCTCTCCGTCGTCATCGGCTTCGGCTTGCTTGCCGGCGTTCTCTACTTCGTCGGGTGGCGCGGGATTTTCGCCGAGATGCACGCCCTCGGAACGGCCGGGATTCTTGGAGTCGTCGGCAACGTCCTCCTCGCCATGGCCGCGTGGATTCTCTGCTGGCGGATCATCCTCTCCTCCTACGGGATTCACATCCCGTTTCGACGGATCGTCGGAGCCCGAATGAGCGGATACGCAGTCAGCTACCTCACGCCGACCCTCTACTTCGGCGGGGAACCCTTCCGCGCGTTGCTGATCACCGACTGCACCGCCGCGCCGACAACCCGCATCTTCGCCACGATCATCGTCGAGCGCTTCCTCGGAGGGATGAGCATGATCCTGTTCATCCTCGTCGGGGGGTTCTATGCGAGCATCTCGCCCGACATCCCGTGGGAGGGCAAGCGGTTACTCATCATCGGAACCTCGTTCATCACGTTCTGGATCCTCGTCGGCCTGGTCAACTTCGCCGGGAATTTTAAGTGGATCAGTCGAGCCATCCGAATGATCGGCAGGATGGTCCCGCGTTGGTCCGACCCCATGGAGCGGGCAGCCGACAAGGTCACCGAGACGGAGGACGAGGTCTACAACGCGTTCACGAGCCACTGGAAAGCCACGCTGGTGGCGTTTCTCGTTCAGATCCTGGCGACGTTCTTCATCTTCATGCGTCCCCAGGTTTTCTTCCACTTCTCGAGCGGCATTCGCTTCTCGTTTCCGCAGCTCTCCCTCTTCTTCTCGTTCAACATCCTCCTCTCTTCGTTCCTCTGGATTACACCTGGAGGCCTTGGGACGGGCGAAGCGGGGATGATCGGGATCTTCAGGTTTGTCGCGCCGGCGGTTCCGAGTGAGGGTGTCGTGGCGTACTCGCTCATCTTCAAGTTCGCCGAGGCAATCCTCGTCGCCGTCGGCGTCTACTACTTGTTCAACAGGGGGATTGCCTACTTCAAGCGTCGGCGCCGAGGAGACCCGGGGACCTGACTTGGGCCCGCCTCTCTAGGGAAGCGGTGAGAATTCGCGGGAGCTGAGCAGGCTCGCTCCGAACAGCCCGATGAGGCTGCCAAGAAGGAGCCCGAGAATGAGACCCGTGAACGACACGCTCAGGACTCTGCCGGAGTTGGCGAGTTCGGAGACCGCGTGGGAGCCTTCTCCGAGCGCATACTGGGCGAGATAGATCCCGACGACCAGCAACAGGCCTGCCAGCAGCCCCATCAGGATCCCAAGTGCGACCACGGGAGGCACGATCGTACGCTCCGGGGCTCCCGCAAGTCGCATGACACGGATCTCCCCGTGGAACGTACCGAGCAGGACGCGAAACCCGCCGCGCGCCAGAACCAGACTCAAAGCAACGCTCAACACGAGCGCGGCGAGGAGTCCGATCCGTGCCGTCGAGGGAAGCGAGAATCCACCGGGAGAGGGGGCCGCCGTTCCAGCCTCCGCAAGCGTGATTCCGCTCATCAACTCTACCGCCGAGAGAACACCCTGCGTAGCATCCGCAGACGCCGTCCGGACGAAGAATCTGCCGCCGGAGCTCCCGGGACTCACCTCCTGTGCGAAGCGGAACGAGATCGAAGCTACGTCCGGCCGGTCTCGAATCTCCAGGTAGAGGTCGTTCACGGCCTCCGCCGAGAGCCTCGGTGACAGATGAACCTCGATCTCGTCCTCGTCCAGGAACGCGTCCCCGCGCTCGTTCGGCACGCCACCCACGAGGAGGAGCGCGGCAAAGGACGCGAGGCAGACGAAGACGAACAAGCTTGCGGCCGAGAAGAGTGTCGCGCTTCGCGCTCGAATCGAGCCGAGAAGCTCTCGAAAGAGGAAGAAGAACGTGCTCATTGTCCCACCACCCTTCCGTCAACCAGTTCGAGCACACGGTGTCTGTGAGCCTGAGCCGGCAACGGACCCCGCGTCGCTGCGAGAATCGTCATTCCTCGATCATGAACCCGTTCGAGAAGCGTGCAGATCTGCTCCTTATCATCGGGAGCCAGGCCGTCAAACAGATCGTCGACGAGGAGAAGAAGCGGATCGCTGCAAATGGAGAGAGCCACACCGAGCCGGAGCCGTTCGACAGCCGAGAGCTCCGATGCATCCGTCGTCTGGTGCCGCAACAGTCCGACCATCTCAAGAGCGATCAGGGCCTTCTCCTCCGCCTGTTCGCGGAAGTCACCGAGCGCTCGCAGCTTGAAGAGAAGATTCCCCAGCGTCGTCCGCGGAAGCGGTACGAATCCATGCGGCATGAGGCCGACTTGTCGGCGCAAGTGCAGCGCCTTCTCCCGGCTGAGTCTGGCGACATTCCGTCCGTGAACGAGAACCTGCCCATGCTGCGGCCGGATCTGCGCTCCGAGCAGCCCCAGAAGCAAGGTCTTGCCGACCGCGGCCTCTCCGATGAGGTAGACCAGCTCTCCGCGGTCGACGTGGAGGTGAACGTCTTCGAGGACCTTGATCCCATCCTCCGTCGTGAAGTGGAGCTCGGAGACTTGGATCATCACGGACAACGCGCCACCACGAACCTTTCCACGCCTGCGACGTCGAGCTCGACACCGATCTCGTCCAGGCCTGCGCCTTCCAGCATCCCCCTGACTCGATCGGCTTGCCCGCGGCCGATCTCGAGGAAAAGCGTCCCCCCGTTGGACAGGTGCTCGCGGGCTCCGCCGACAAGCGCCTCGATCCTCTCCAGTCCTTCCTCGCCGCCGTCGAGCGCGACACGAGGCTCGTGAAGACGCACTTCCGCCGACAGGCCCTCGATCTCCTCCGCAGCGACGTAGGGCGGGTTCGACACGATCAGATCGAATCGACCTTCGACCCCGCCGAACCAATCGCTCTCGACAAACGTGATCCGATCCTCGACCCCGTTCGATCGAGCGTTCTCTTTCGCTAGATCGAGAGCATCAGGCGAGATGTCAACGGCGCTCACGTCGGCGCGTGAGAGATACCGTGCGAGGCAGACGGCGATGACCCCCGTTCCGGTCCCCAAATCGATACAGCGAATGTCTCGGTCCCTGGGGGCCAGCTTCAGCGCCCGTTCGAGAAGCTCCTCCGTCTCAGGCCGAGGGATCAACGCGTCGGGACGGACCTTGAATCGCAGCCCGAAGAAACTGACCTCGCCGACCAAGTGCTGAAGAGGGGTTCCGGATTTCCGCTCCTGAATGACGGTTCTGAACCTGGTTCTCTCGTCATTCGTTAACGGCTTGTCCGGCGAAAGGTAGAGGTGGAGGCGCTCGACATCCAGGGCATGCGCGAGAAGAATCTCGGCCTCCAAACGAGGTTGGATGATACCAGCGCTCTTGAAATACCCCCGCGTCCAGTTCAAGACCTCGCGGATCGTCCACTCGACAGCCAGTTCGGTTCCCCCCCATCTGAGACGTCGAGAGCCCGCATTCGCCCAATACAATAGCGAAGTCTTGTGCCCAATGCAACAAGTGCCTATACTGTGCGGTCTTGAGGCACTCGGCCCGGAATGCGAAGAACCGGCGAGCGTCGAGTCGCACATGGAGGATGCGGTAAACCCCGAGCGTCTTGGGAGTTCTCCGGTGCGATCAAGCCTTGTTCCATCCGGAAGGAGAACCCTCCTTAACCGGCTCAACGGACTTACGAGCAATGAGATGTGGAGGGGGCCGCAGACGGGAACCGATACAGGTCGTCAATCCGGAACGGCAAGAAGGGGGAAACCGTGGGAAAGAGAGCGTGGCTCGCGACCTTGAGCCTGTGCGCTGTAGCAACGCTGGCAGGGTGTTCGTTCTTCGGGGGCGACGGTGGCCCGGCATTCACCAACTGGGAGCCCGAGCTCTCTCCGGACGGCCGGATGTTGGTCTACGAGTCGGTCTTCGGTGAGACCCTCGAGTTGTTCTCATTCGATCTCGAGATCGGCGAGGAACGTCGCCTCACAGAGAACGAGGTTGAGGATTGGTCACCGAGTTGGTCGCCGGACGGCGATCGGATTGCGTTCGCCTCCAACCGCGACGAGAACGTTGACATCTATGTCTTGACGTTCGAAACGAAGGAAGCGCAGCGATTGACCACACATGAGGCGGACGACATCAATCCGAGTTGGGGCGTCGATGGGCGGATCTACTTCAATTCCAATCGTTCCGAGGTCTGGGAGGTCTACACGATCGATCCCGACGGGTCGAATCTGACCAAGATCACGGAGACGGAACCGCCGGAGTAGATCGATGCGCGTGACCGCCGTGGTTCTGGCCGCGGGCCGAGGACGCCGGATGGGGGGGGACGAGAACAAGACGTTCCTCCAACTCGCGGGGCGTCCGCTCCTCTGCCACGCGCTCAGCGCGTTCGCAGAATCGTCGAGAATCGACGAGATCGTCGTCGTCGTACGACCCGGTGAAGAGGAGCGAGTCCGCTCACTCCTGCCGGCCGGGACGCTTCCGGT
>JBARQW010000250.1:0-2125 GCA_049643905.1 Bipolaricaulia bacterium | reverse complement strand
ATGTTCGTCGGTGGGGCGGCCGGGTCGACGGCAGGCGGGATCAAGGTGATGCGGATGTTGGTCCTGATCAAGGGCGTTCAATGGCGGTTCCGGAAGATCGTCGCGCCCCGCGGGGCGATCGTTCCGTTCCGTCTCGGGCCGACGCCCGTCGACGATGCGAACGTCGGTCAGCGCCTGGAGGACGCATCGCTGATCATGTTCCTCTGGATCGTATTCCTCGGACTGGGGATCATCGTCCTCCTGCACACAATCAAGGACGCCAGCCTATCCGACGTCATCTTCGAGGTCGCAAGTGCCCAAGGAAACGTCGGGCTCTCTGTCGGGATCACCAGCCCGACGATGCCCCTCCTAAGCAAGCTCGCTCTTTGCTTCAACATGTGGATCGGCCGACTCGAGATCATCCCCGTGCTGATGCTCGTCCGCGCCCTCTTCGTCGGAATCCAGTAGGAACGACCCACCGATGCCTTCAGCGACTCGCGGTATACTGGCAGACTACGAATCGGACCTCCGGAAGAGTGAAAGGGGAATCGTGATCCGAAAGACCTTCGCACTGTCTTTGTGCTTGATCATCCTTGCTGGACTGACTTCGGTCGCCTATGACCGCAGCGAGTTCCTGTTCCTTGACGAGATCGACATCGGCATGACCGGAATCGGGAAAACGATCGTCGCTGCGGACACGATCACTGAGTTCGCCGTTGAGGTCGTCGGCATCATCGACCAGCCGGGAGACCTCTCCGACTTCATCACGGTGCGGGTCAGCGGTGAGGCGATCGGACGCGCCGGCGGCATCGCGCAGGGGATGAGCGGAAGCCCGATCTACATCGATGGGAAGCTGATCGGCGCCCTCAGCCGCGCGGCGACCTGGTCGAAAGACCTCACACCGATCGGCCTCGTCACGCCGATCGAGCCAATGCTCGCCGTCTTCGATGCGGCCGACGCGGCGCACGTATCTGCGCAGCCGAAAGAAGGCGCGATCCTTGACGGCATCCGCCTCGTGGAGGTGGCAGCGGCACCCTCGCCGGAGACAGTCGTCGCCGCGCCGGACGCAATCTTCGCGTATCCGGTCTCGACGCCGATTCTCACCAACGGCCTGTCGGATCGAGCGCTGAGCGTCTTGATGGGCGGCCTGGCATCGAGCGACCTGCCTCTTCGATTGATCGACAACCTTCTGCCCGCCTCGGTTCGGCCGGAGGCGCGCGGGCTATCGTCTCTCGGTCTGTCGCTTCTACCCGTGTCCGGCTCGGGAGAGGCGTCCTCGATCGATCCGGCGTCCCTCGAGCCGGGAAGCGCGATCGGGGTCGCACTGGCAACCGGCGACATTTCCGTCGGCGCGCTGGGAACCCTCACGTACCGAGACGGGGACACGCTCGTCGGCTTCGGACACCGGTTCATCAACAATGGCTCCTCCGCGTTCCCGATGGCGACGGTCTCGATCATCGATACCATGAAGGCCTACGACGCATCGTTCAAACTGGGCACCTTGGGGACGACGATCGGGACGGTCTTCGAGGATCGTGCGGCCGCGATCGGCGGAAGGATCGGGGATCTCAGCGTCGGAATCGAGCTCGCCACCGATGTTGTCGATTCAGACAGCGGCCGCACGGAGACGTTCTCGGTCGATCTGGTCGACGAACCGCGGCTGATGCCGGAGCTCCTCCTTTCGACAGGGCTCGAGGCGATCGACACGACCCTCGATCGCATCGGGCAGGGAACGGTCGTCGTCACCTACGAGATCGACGGAACCGGGATGCCAAGCACACTCGAGCGACGCGACACGTTCATGAGCGCGCTCGATATCGCCGTCTACCCGCCACTCCAGCTCGCCGCCATCGTCGGCGCGCTCCAGTACAACGCGTTCGCCGACCCGGAGATCACTCGGATCGAGACGTCGATGGAGTTCACGGACGAGATCAAGGGAATCTGGATCAATGACCTCGAGATCGATCGGCTAACCTATGCTCCCGGCGAGCCGATCCAGTTCCGACTCACGCTGCAAACGTTCCAAGGCACGAAGTTCGAGCGTGAGGGCGAGATCATCATTCCGGAGGAGCTGTACGCAGACTACATCTTGGTCCGCGCGTATGGGGGACCGCGCTATCTCGAATCCGGAGAGACGGCCGAGGTC
>JBARQW010000249.1:0-12958 GCA_049643905.1 Bipolaricaulia bacterium | reverse complement strand
CCGCCTCATCCGAGTCGACATCACGGTTGGCGGCAAGCAGATCGTGTGATATGCTTCGCCCGAATCTCGCAAGCTTGGGAAGGAGGAGCCGGTGGCAAATCCGATCGTCGATAGCGATCTTTGCGTGGGGTGCGGCCTGTGTGCACAGGTCTGCTCCGACGTGTTCGAAATGAACGATGACAAAGCGGCCGTCATAGACGGTGCCGATCTGAGTACAGATTGCATTCAGGACGCCGTCGATCAGTGCCCGGTCAGCGCGATCGCCGCCTGAGCAGCAATACTAGCGGAGGGCTCCTCTTTCCTAGAGCCCTCCGCGCTTGTTTCACCACGACGTCTCGTCCGTCTTCCGACGTGTGCCTCGAGCGCATCCTGCCGTTGCTCCATCTGGTGACCCGTGCTAGGATGTCAATTCGATGGAGGCGTTGAGCAAACGGAGAGTCGGTATTGCGTTCTCGAGTGGCGGTGCGAGGGGGTCGGCACACATCGGCGTCCTCAAGGTGCTTGAGGAGAACGGCATCGTACCCGACGTCATCGTCGGAACGAGCATGGGGGCCGAGATTGGCGGGGCGTACGCGGCCGGCGTATCGCTCGACGAAATGGAATCCCACTGGCGTTCGTCTTCCTTCGGACGCGTCTTCAAGACCCTCTTCCCAACCATTCCGTGGTCCGGCTGGAGCTCCGGACGAGAGCTCGTCCGGTTCCTCCGCCAGCTCCTGAACGACCGCAACATAGAAGATCTTCCGATCCCGTTCGCCGCCGTGGCAACCGATCTGGAAGCCGGGAGCTGTTACCCGATCACGAGCGGATCCCTCGCCGAGGCAATCAGGGCAAGCCTCTCGGTTCCCGGCCTGTTCACGCCGGTCTGGATCGACAACCGCCTCCTGATCGACGGCGGTGTCTCCAACCCGATGCCCGTCGACATCGCGCGCGATCTCGGAGCAGACGTCGTGATCGCCGTCGACGTCCTCGTCAAGCCAGCCGAAGTCCGGCTGTCAGGTCTCCCGGCGGTATCCTTGCGAGAACGGAGTCTTGGAATCGTCAAGGGATGGGACGCCTCCGAGATGAACGGGCGCAAGTTTCACCCGAACGTCTTCTCCGTGCTCTTTCAGATGTCGACCGTCTTCCAAAAGCGGCTCTGTGACCTGCTCCTCGAGGCCAGCCCGCCCGACGTGCTGATTCGACCGGACTTCTCCGCCGATCCGCCCTCCTACAGCAACGTCGGCTGCGGAATCGAGGCCGGCGAAGACGCTGCGCGCCTCGCACTTCCCGCCATCCGGCGCGCGGTCTCGGAGAACGCGGGATAGCGGGCCGGAAAATGCCCGGACGCGGGATCCTCTACACTCGATTCGCCATCGGCGTCGTCGCCGCCTCCTTCGGAGCCATCCTCGTTCGCTACGCGGGAGAGGCAACACCTCTCACGATCGCCGCGTGGCGCTTGGGTCTGACGGCCATCGTCCTCCTCCCCGTCGCCCTGGCGCACAAGACACTTCGATCCAGCTCGCGTCGCGAGCTCCTTTGGTCGATGGCCAGCGGGGTCGCCCTCGCCTTCCACTTCGTTCTGTGGATCACGTCGCTTCGATACACGAGCGTCGCGAGTTCGGTTCTGTTCGTGACGACGCATCCGATCTTCGTCGGCCTCGGCGCACACTTCGTCTTGAGAGAGCGAGCCGGGCGAGGGCTGATCGTCGGAATCGGTCTCGCCGTTTTCGGAGGTGTCCTGATCGGCTTCGGAGACCTTCGCATCGGCGGAGACGCACTCCGAGGCGACCTTCTCGCCCTCGCGGGTGGCCTGGCGGTCTCCATCTACTTCCTGATCGGACGTCGGGTCAGACAAACCATGCCCCTCATCGACTACATCACCGTCACCTACGGGACCGCGGCGGTCCTCGTCCTCGCGAGCTGTCTCATCGTACGCTCGCCGCTCGGCGGGTTCTCCCCGTCGACTTACCTCTTCCTCGTGCTCGTTGCACTCATCCCGCAGCTGATCGGTCACAGCACGTTCAACTGGGCCCTCAAGCACCTGCCGGCGTCGAAGGTCTCGGTGATGATCCTCGGCGAGCCGATCGGTTCGACCCTCCTCGCGGTTCTCTTCTTCAGCGAGATGCCCACGTGGCTGAACGGGATCGGAGCGGTCATCATACTGCTCGGCATCTACTTGAGTCTGACCACCAAGGAGGCATCCGATGGAGAAGTCTGACGGGCGAGCGAAGATCGAGTGGGCGTCGGCCCACATGCCGCTTCGTAGCCAACTGAAAGAGGAACTCGCCGCCGAGCAGCCGTTCCGCGGCATGCGAATTGCGATGAGCATCCACCTCGAGGCGAAGACGGCCTGCCTTGCGATCCTTCTCCGCGACGCCGGCGCGGAGGTATGGGTGACTGGGAGCAATCCGCTGTCGACCCAGGACGATGTCGCGGAAGCCCTCGCAGAGGAAGACCGGATCTTCGTTCGGGCCCGCCACGGCGTTTCGGACGCGGAGTACTCCGAGCACCTTCACGCCGTCCTCGCTCCCGAGCCGGAGATGATCCTTGACGACGGAGGCGACCTCGTCGAGATCCTCCACAAGGAGGCTCCCAGGGAGATCCTCGGTGGCTGCGAAGAGACAACCACGGGCGTCGCCCGCCTGCGCGCTCGCGCCGAAACCCTTCGCTTCCCGATGTTCGCCGTCAACGATGCTCGAATGAAGTATCTGTTCGACAATCGGTACGGGACAGGGCAGTCGACATGGGACGCAATCCTCCGCTCGACGAACCTTCTCATCGCAGGGAAGGATGTCCTCGTCGCTGGATACGGATGGTGCGGCCGCGGAATCGCGATGCGAGCGCGCGGACTCGGCGCTCGAGTCACGGTGACCGAGATCGATCCGATTCGGGCGATCGAGGCGTTGATGGACGGCTTCGCCGTTGCGCCGGTCTGCGAGGCGATTCGGATTGCGGATTTCGTCGTCACGGCAACCGGTTGCGAGGACGTCGTCTCCGAAGAGGCACTGCGCGAAGCGAAGGACGGCGTCGTCCTCTCCAACGCGGGCCACTTCAACGTCGAGGTCAACCTGGAGGCCCTTCGACGGATGGCGCGTTCGGAGCGGACCGTGCGCGGCGGCGTTGTCGAATACGCACTCGAAGACGGTCGACTTCTTTACGTTCTCGGCGAAGGGCGCCTGGTCAATCTCGCCCTCGGAGACGGCCATCCGGTCGAGATCATGGACATCTCGTTCGCCGTTCAGGCGCTCACGCTCCGTCATCTTGTGAGAAGCGGGCCCCTCGCACCCGGTCTGTATCCGGTTCCTCCCGAGATCGACGAGCGCGTCGCGAGGATGAAACTCGAAACGCTCGGCGTCGGGATCGACACGTTGACCGACGCGCAACGAGCGTATCTCGGACTGGAGCGGTAGAATCCATGACGGGTTCTCCCGCTCGCAGTACAATCGACCACGCTCAGAGGTGAGACTGATGATGCATCGATCGAGAGGATGGAGATTCCTGGCGTTCCTCCTCCCGACGCTCGCGCTGGTTCTCGTTTTCGGCGCAGGCAGTGCGCAGGAAGAGACGAGCCGGACCCTGTTCGACCCTGTCTACGACATCTACCGGCAAATCCAGAGCTTCTTCTACAGACCGGAACTGATCGACGATCAGGAGGCGCTCTACGGTGCAATGCGGGGCGTCGTCGAGCACCTCGACGATCCGTACAGCGAGTTTCTCGATCCCCAGGACCGGGAGCGATTCGACGAGAGCCTCGACGGGGAGTTCAGCGGTGTGGGAATCGAGATCACCCTCGTCGACGGGTATCTCACCGTCATCACGCCCCTGGTTGGGACGCCTGCCGAGGCCGCCGGGATCCTCGCCGGGGACAAGATACTTGCGATCGACGAGGAGTCGACCGATGGGATCAGCTTGTCCGAGGCGGCGTACCTCATCCGGGGCGAGATCGGGACGACCGTCGTTCTGACCGTCCGGCACGAAGACGAGTCGATCGAGGAGATCCCGATCGAACGCGACACGATCGTGATCGAGGCGGTGCGGAGCGAGCTGGTCGCCGATGGGACGGTCGGGCACATCCGAATCCTCCGTTTCGAACGGGACACCATCAATGAACTCGACGCCGCGCTCGCTTCCTTCGATCTCGACAACTTGACCGGACTGATCCTCGACCTTCGGAATAACCCAGGCGGGTTGATGGATCAGGCAATCTCGGTCTCCAGCCGCTTCGTCGATGAAGGAGTCGTCCTTCGCACCGAGAGTCGACTCCAGGGGAATCGCAGCTTCTACACCAAGTCGAATTCTGTTCCGAACCTCCCCCTCGTCGTGCTGATCAATCGCGGGACAGCCAGCGCGTCGGAGATCACGGCCGGAGCAATCCGCGACAACCAAATGGGAGTTCTGATCGGGGGGAAGTCGTTCGGCAAGGGCGTCTTCCAGCAAGTGCTCAGCTTCGAGGACGGGTCGGCACTCAAGATCACGACCGGAGAGTACTTCACGCCGAACGGAACCATCGTGGACGGCGTCGGCCTCACCCCGGACATCGTTCTCGAGGAGGATGAGGATCCGATCGAGGCCGCCATCGCGTGGATCCAAGATCACGAGGGCGTCACCATGCCGATCGAGCTCGGTCCTTTGCCGACTCCATGAGGTTCTCCGTCCTCGGAGCGGGGGGATGGGGGACGGCGTTCGCCCGACTTCTTGCGAACGCGGGCCACGACACGGTCCTTTGGGCTCGAGATTCGAAGCAGGCAGAAGCGATCGCGAATGAGAGAGAGAACGCGAAGTACCTCCCCGGCGTTCGCCTCCCGTCGGAGCATCTCACCATCACATCCGAGCTCCGCGACGGCCTGAATGCCGATGCCGTCTTCCTCGCCGTCCCTTCGTTCGGGATCGACGATCTGCTCTTGACGATCGCGCCCCTCGCCTCTGCTTCCCCCGTGCTCGTCAACCTCGCCAAAGGACTCGACCCCTCGACGCAACGAACCGTCTCCGAGCTGATCGCAGATCGGCTGCCCGGAGCCTCGGCGTTCGCGCTGTCCGGACCGAGCCATGCGGAGGAGGTCGGCCGCGATGTTCCGACCGCCGTGGTTCTCGCGGGGAAGGATTGCGATCTCGGCGAGAGGCTGCAACATGCGGTCGCCACGCCCCGCTTCCGCATCTACTTGTCCGAAGACGTCCGCGGCGTCGAGCTGTGCGCGGCGGTCAAGAACGTGATCGCACTCGCCACCGGCATCTCCGACGGGCTTGGCTACGGAGACAACAGTCGCGGAGCGCTGATCACACGAGGACTCGCGGAGATGGCGCGTTTCGGCCGTGCCCTCGGAATCGACGACACGACGTTCTTCGGGCTCGCCGGCCTCGGAGATCTCGTCGCCACGTGCACGAGCGAGCACAGCCGTAATCGGCACGTCGGCTACCGCCTCGGCGCCGGCGAATCGCTGACGCAGATCCTCGACGAAATGGACATGGTCGCGGAAGGGGTCTACGCGACCGGCATCGTCCGCGCCATGGCGGAGGCGAGGGGAATCGATATGCCGATCACGGAAGCCGTGTGGCGGCTCCTCGAAGGCGTCGTCGATCCGCTGATGCTGGTCGAGCAGATCATGACCCGCGCTCCGAAGCGAGAAGACGGCTGAGGCGGGACCATGAATCGATACCACGTTGTCGTCATCGGCGGAGGACCGATCGGCTCGGTCGCCGCACGGAGGGCCGCTGAAGCAGGGGCTCGTGTTCTCCTGATCGAACGTCGAGAGTCCACGAGCGGGCCGAGCCCGTGCACGGGACTCGTTAGCTCGCGCACGCTGCCCGCGCTCGGTACCTCGGAGTCGAGCGTCCTGCGCCGGATCCGCTCCGTCGAAGCCCACGCGCCCGACGGCCGCCGACTCGTTTTCCGCGCAGAGGGGGAGAAGGCCGTCGTTCTCGATCGAGTCCGCCTCGAGGCGGAACTCCAGACGCGTGCAAGAGAGGCCGGCGTAATCGTTCGGCTTGGTCAGGAGGCCGTCGAGGTTCGTCCCGGAGGAGTCGAGCTTCGCTCTTCACGCGGACCCGAGACGATCGCCTGCGGCGTCGTGGTCATCGCCGCAGGCCTGAACGGCGTGCCGGGGGCGACGCCCGTCCTCCCTTCGCCGCCTCGCCTGTTCCGCGCAGCACAGGCCGTCGTCGATCAAGAGGCCCCACATCCGGACGAGATCCGAGTCTACCTTGGCCGCTCCGTCGCCCCCGGATTCTTCGGATGGTCCGTCCCGGCAGAGCCGGGCAGAACGCGCGTCGGCCTCGCCGTTCCTCCCGGAATCGACCCGGCTCCGTACCTCGAGCGTCTCCTCCGGCTTCGGTTCGGGAACTCCCCGATTCGGTCCCGAGCCTTCGGTCGAATCCCCATCGGACCTGTTCGCGACCCTCTCGGCGAGGGTCTTCTTCTCGTGGGAGACGCCGCCGGCCACGTGAAGCCGCTCTCCGGCGGAGGCCTATACACCGGCGCAATCTGTGCGCGCATCGCCGGTCGCATTGCGGCTCGCGCGGCCCTTTCGGAGCAGACACGGCGCGAGGATTTGAGCGCGTATCCAATCGCCTGCGACCGCGCGATCGGCGGCGAGGTCCGGTTCGGCCTAGCGGCGCGCGATCTGTTGGAATCGCTCTCCGACGAGGGAATCAGTGACGCCTTCGCCGCACTCGATCAACCGGATCTGCTCCGCTTCCTCGCCGAAGCGGGGGACATCGACCGACTGCGAAGCCTTCCCCGGCATCTCGCCAGGGAGCGCGGGCTCTGGAAGCGACTCCTTCCCCTCTTGCGGCTCCTCGATCGCCACCTCGCCGCGCGGAGCGCCGATAGCTCTGTTGCCGCGGCGACTGCGGACTCTCTATAATCCGTCGAGATGGCGAACAAGTCGAAGAACCGAGGGAAGAAGCGAGCCGAAGAGGTCAAGCCAGTAGCGCGGCCTCGCCTCTCGCTTGACCGAATCCTCGTCTACGCTGTCGCATTCACGTTGTTCGCAATCCCCTTGTTCATCCTGCCCAAGATCACGGAGTACGGCTACGGGAAGACGATGGCCGCCCTGGTTGCGATCTCCGCGCTCTCCATCCTCTGGGGACTTTCGGCCTGGCAGAAGAAGGAGTGGAAGCTCCGCGTCCCCTGGATGACCTTCCCGTTTCTCGGGTTCGTCGTCGTCGCTCTCCTCTCCCTCGTCGCGGCAATCAATGGGCGCGTCGTGATCCAGAGCCTCGTCCTCGTCATCTTCTTCTTTCAGCTCGCCCTGATCATCGCCAACGTCGTTCGAGAGAAGCGCGATGTCACCCTGCTCCTCGCCTCTGTTCTCGCATCCGCGTTTTTCGCTTCGTTCTACGGGCTCCTGCAGCACCTGGGCGTCATGTCGGGCGCCGCCGGCGCGACGGGGATCAACCGGATCATCTCCACCATGGGAAACCGAAACTTCCTCGGCGGGTTCCTCAGCTACCTCCTCTTCCCTTCGGTCGTCCTGGTCCTTCGACCTCGATCGCGCATCGTGCGGGTCGCGGCGCTCGGTCTGATCGCGTTCAACTTCGGCACGCTGATGCTGGTCGAGCAATTGGCACCGACCGTCGGTCTGATCTCGGCGGCGATTGCCCTCATCGTCGGCATCGCCATCTTCCGGCCGATCGAGCCGATCCGCAGGAATCGGGCATGGCTGGTGGGGCTTCTCGCCCTCCTCGCTCTGACCTTCATGATCGAGGCCCCCTCCGGCCCGCTCAACTCGGTCGTCGGGCTCTCACAAGACGAGAGGGGATGGATCGGCAGGATCTGGGATCGAAACTCGGGGCAAACGAGGGAGCTCGACTGGTGGATCGGGTTCGAGATGCTGAAGGCACATCCTTTGACGGGGATCGGGCTCGGCAACTACAAACTCGCCTTCCTCGGTTCCAAGGCGGACTTTCTGGCCACGCCCCGCGGAAGCGCCTACGCCGACTTGCAGGTATCCCGCGCCGCGCAGGCTCACAACGACTACGTTCAGGCCGCGGCCGAGCTCGGCGGCCTCGGGATCCTGGCGGTGATCGGCTTCCTCGGCGTGTTGGCTTGGTCCGTCTGGCGACGCCTGCGCCGGAACGCCGACGAAGCGGATCGGCTCGACATCCTTCTGTTCACTGCAGGCTTGATCGTCTTTCTCGTGCATGCGCTCGTAAGTTTCCCGGCCCATCTGCCCGTGTCAACGATGATGATCGTCCTCCTTCTCGGACTGATCCACTCCCGAGCGTACGGTGAGGCCAGCACAATCACCGTTCGTTTGCGAAAGCCGGCGCTGGCCGTCTCACTCGCCGCAATCACGATCGTCGGCTTCGTCGTCTCCGCTTTCGCGATCTCCGACCTCGTCGCCAACGTGCTGGTGGGCGAGGGAATCACGGAGCTTCAGGTGGGGGAGCTCTCCGAGGCGAAGACGACCCTCGAGCGCAGCATCGCACTCGACTTCGCTCCTCGACAGGCGTACTACTACCTCGCGACGGCGCTGGTGAAGGCGGGAGACCTCGAGGAGGCGCTCGCGGCCTACGAGAAGTGCTTCACCCGCTTCGTCGATGAGAACGTCTACGTCGTCTTCGCAGACATCGCGACGAGCCTCGACCGGCTCGAGGAAGCGAGACAAGCAATCGATTTCGTCCTCGCGACCGGCCCGAAAGCCGAGATCGAACATCGCGCACGTTACATCCGGGCGACCATCGCGATTCGCCTCGGCGATTTAAGCGGCGCAACGCGGCTTCTGGAGGTTCTCATCTCCGACGCGCCGAACTTCGAACTCCCGATGATCGCGCTTGGGAATCTCTATCACCGAAGAGGGATGCTCGGGCTGGCCCGAGACTTCTATGAGCGATCCTTGGTACTGATCGACCAGAAGCTCGCCGACGTCGAAGCGGAGATCGTCGGAAGAACGCAGTTCACGGCCGAGGAGTACGGTGCGTTGGCGCAGTCCCGCGCCACCCTCCAAAGCGAGCGCTCGTTCATCATCGAACAGCTCGCGGGATTGCCTGCCGGCTGAGTCGACCTTGATCGCGCGAAACCCGGTTCCTACTGCGAGGCTCGAAGAACGGCAGCAACAGGCGGAGCCACAAGCTCACTTACTGCGGATGTCTCTTCATAGGCCAAGACCCCTTGCGGTCACGAAAGCCTGACGCCTATTGAGAAGGCTCGTAGAGCCGGAGCAACAGAAGGAGAGAGTGAGACATCCGCAGCCGAGGAAAGCCACTCCCGACACAGAGGTTCCTTGCGAGTGCCAGATGCCGTTTCTATTGCGAGGATCGCAGCGCCGAGCAACAGGCGGAGCCACAAGCTCACTTACTGCGGATATCTCTTCATAGGCCAAGACCGCTTGCGGTCACGAAAGCCTGACGCCTATACTGACCTCGTGATTCCCTGATGGCCATCGATACGATCCGACACAGCCTCGACTTTCTTCTTGGGCAGACGAACGCGCAGCAGCTGAAGCGGCTGGAGCGAGAGCTTGTAGCGGTCAATCGGCTCGCGGACGAGACCTCCGCCCTGTCCGACGATGCGCTCAAGCAGAAGACCGAAGCCTTCCGGAGTCGTCTTTCAGGTGGAGAATCGAAACGCGACCTTCGCCCCGAGGCGTTCGCCGTTGTTCGCGAGGTCGCAACGCGAACGGTCGACATGCGCCCGTTCGACGTGCAGATTCTGGGCGCGGTCGCGCTCGACGAACAGCGGATCGCCGAGATGCAGACGGGGGAGGGGAAGACGCTCGTCGCAACGCTTCCCGCCTACCTGAATGCCCTCGACGGGAAGGTCCACGTCGTCACCGTCAACGACTATCTCGCCCGCCGAGACCGGTTGTGGATGGGGCCGATCTACGAATCCCTCGGTCTGACGGTCGGCCTCCTACAGGAGGACACGCCGCCGGAAGAAAGGAAAGCGGCCTACGCGGCCGACATCCTCTACGGCACGAACAACCAGTTCGGCTTCGACTACCTGCGCGACAACATGGTCCTCTCACTCGATCAGAAGGTTCAGGGATCGCTCGATTTCGCCATCGTCGACGAGATCGACAACATCCTCGTCGATGAAGCGCGAACCCCGTTGATCATCTCCGGCTCGACCGAGCAGGCCTACGACCTCTACCGCAAGTTCGCGGCGCTCTCTCGTCGGTTCCGGCGCGACGAGGACTTCGAGATTGACGAAGAGTCGCGACGATTGACCCTCACCGACGATGGGATCCGCAAAGCGGAACGGGCTCTCGACGTGGAGAACCTGTTTACGCCAGAACATCAGGAGACGCTCCACTACATCGAAAACGCGCTGCGCGCCCTGCACTTGTTCCAGAAAGAACAGCACTACATCGTCAAGGACGACCGCGTGATGATCGTCGACGAGTTCACCGGCCGCCTGATGCCCGACCGCCGGTACTCGGACGGTCTTCATCAAGCACTCGAGGCGAAAGAGAACCTCACGATCCAGCGCGAATCTCAGACGCTGGCGTCGATCACGCTCCAGCACTACTTCCAGCTCTACTCCGGCCTGTGCGGGATGACGGGAACCGCAAAGACGGAGGAAGACGAGTTCAAGCAGATCTACGGCCTGCCGGTTCTCGTGATCCCGACGAACATGGAGCTGCGGCGAGAGGCGAAGCCCGACATGATTTTCCGTACGGGCAACGCGAAGTTCGATGCAATCGCCGAAGAGGTCGAGGCCATGCACGCCGAGGGGCGTCCGGTGCTGATCGGCACGAACTCGATCGAGAAGTCCGAAACGCTCTCCCGACTCCTGAAGGCTCGAAAGCTCCCTCACCACGTCCTGAACGCCAAGTACCACGAGAAGGAGGCCGAGATCGTCTCCGAAGCCGGCCAGCGCGGCGCGATCACCGTCGCAACGAACATGGCCGGACGCGGAACGGACATCAAGCTCGGAGAAGGCGTCGCCGATCTCGGAGGTCTCCACGTCACAGGCTGTCAACGCCACGAGTCGCGAAGGATCGACAACCAGCTTCTCGGCCGGGCCGGTCGTCAGGGCGATCCCGGCTCGTCGCAGTTCTATCTCTCGCTGGAGGATGACCTGCTTCGAATCTTCGGCGGCGACAGGATCGGCGGGCTGATGGATCGTCTCGGGATGGAGGAGGGCGAAGCGATCGAACACAACCTGTTGACCGGCGCCATCCGCCGAGCACAGAAGCGTGTCGAAGGACGCAACTTCGAGATCCGAAAGCGTCTTCTCGAATACGATCTCGTCCTCGCCAAGCAGCGAGAGGCGATCTACACGCTACGAAACCGCTTCCTCCTACCGAAGCAAGAACCTTCCGAACCGCTTCCGCCGGAGGATGAGGCCGACCTGGAAGCATACCTGACCGACCTCTTCGAGGAGGTCGCCGAGAACCTCGTCACGGCCCACGCGCCGTCCGGTCAACCGCAGGAAGAGTGGAACCGAGAAGGGCTGGCCAAGGAGCTTTCGGCGTACGGCAGGATCGACGCGACGGCCCTGGCGACGACCGATCGCGAGGCTCTCTTCGAGGAGGCAGCCGGCCACCTGCGCCGCGCGCTGGCTTCCCAACGCGAGCGCCTCGGCCAGCCGTTCGCCATGGTTGCACGGTATCTGATCCTCACGTCGCTCGACGAGGCGTGGCGGACGCACTTGTACACGCTCGACGATCTCAAGGGGGGAATCGGGTGGACGGCCCTCGCCGGGACCGATCCGCTCGTCGCATTCAAGCGGGAGTCGTTCGTGCTGTTTCGGGACATGATCGGACGGACGGCAGAGAAGATCGTCCGCGTTCTCCTCAACCCACGCCTGACCCTGTCGAAGGGACAGGCCTCGCGACGTTCGCCAGAGGGGGTCAACTACGTTCACCCTGACAGCGTCGCTCCGCTGCCCGGCTCGTCTGCCCCTTCCGCCGCGCTACGGCCCCAGCGACCTGGAGCTCGTCGCCCCGTCCGCGTCAAAGAGGCGCCGGGCCGAAACGATCCGTGCCCGTGCGGCTCGGGAAAGAAGTACAAGAAATGCTGCGGCAGCTAGCGGCAACGGCCTAGAGGCGACAGGCCGCAGAGGTCAGCGCCGATCCGGATAGATCACGTACCGAAGGAGCGTGTCGGTCGCGCGGCCTCGAACTTCACCCAAGGGATGCTGCTTCTCCAGGATTCCAGTTCCCCGTCTCATGCGTTGCCGGCCCTCCGATGGGACTTGATTGACAGTGTCGGGCAACACGTCTATCATTAGCAGACAGACACACCCAGTGCTAACAACGGCCCAACCATGGACAGAGAGACGCTTCAAGACAGACAGAGACTGATTCTAAAGGAGATCGTGGATCGGTACATCCGCCTTCATGAGCCTGTTTCGTCGCGGATGATCCTCGAAGACTACGGGCTCTCGGTCAGCTCTGCGACCGTTCGCAACGACATGAACGAGCTCGAGGCCCGAGGATACATCGCCAAGCCGTACTCCTCGTCAGGCCGCGTTCCCACGAAAAAGGGATACCGATTCTTCGTCGACTGGCTCCTCGATCTGTCGGAGCTGACGAAAGAGGAGCGACTCGAGATTGTGGAAGCGTACGAGGCCCGATGTCTCGACATCGAGGAGACGATTCGCCGGACGGCGTTCGTCCTTGGTAATCTCGCCGGCTGCGCAGGGTTCGTCATTTCGCCTCAGCTGCGGGACGCGCGCCTCGAACGGGTCGTCCTGTTGAAGATGGATCCCCGCCTCGCGTTCCTCGCGATCGTTTCCGACATCGGAATCGTCGAACACGGGTTCGTCCAGCTGGAGGAGGATCTGAGCGAGTCCGAACTCGCCGCCGTCATGCAGGCGATCAATTCCGACCTACGCGGAAGTACCCTCGGCGAAGTCAGCAACCTGGCATCGGCGGACGGGCCGGAGGGTTGGTACGAACGATCCGCGCGCCAAGCGTTCGTCGTCCTCGGCCGGCTCCTCGAAGGGACCGTGCAGCAGCGGGCACACTTCGAGGGCCTCTTGAATCTCGCGGCCGATCTTCAGGAGATGGTCCCCGAGGAGGCGATGGCTCGA
>JBARQW010000248.1:0-4489 GCA_049643905.1 Bipolaricaulia bacterium | reverse complement strand
GGGTGTAGGGCGCAAACTTCCGCAGCGTTTCGAGGTAGTAGGTGACGTCGCCGGCGGCCGGGAGGAGCCGTTGGGCGTTCTCTTCGTCGAGCGTCTTCCACCACAGGTCGAAGAACAGAGTTCGGTTCTGCGCTCCGGCGAGCACCTTGTCGACCCGGCCGCGGAGGGCGAGCGCATCCTGATCCCCAGTCTGCTCCGAGAAGAAAAGGACCGAGTACCCATGCAGCTTCCGGCTAGCGTGGGCCAGCTTCTCAAGCAAACCGAGGGTTTCGACGAAGGTCTCTTCGGAGATTGAGGGCACCAGGTCCAAGCGCCTCGACTCCAGCGCGGCGGCAGCCGCCTCCACGTCGTCGAACGCCCGTTCCATCTCCGGTCCCGCTTTCGCGGAGATCAGATCGTCGAGCGTCCAGCGCCCTTTCTCGTACGAACATCCAGCCATCGACGCCTCCGTTTCCTACGTCTCGTCCGCCGCTTCGTCGGCCATCGACCCATCGAGTCCGAGGTCTCCAGCGACTGCCTGCATCCCCTCGATCACCTCGTCGATCAGATCCGATATCTCCACCCCGAGCATTTCCGCCCCTTTGAGGATGATCTCGCGGTTCGCGCCGGCTGCGAAGCTCTTGTCCTTCCACTTCTTCTTGACCGACTTGACCTTCAGGTCCATGAGGCTCTTCGAAGGGCGAACGAGAACCGTGGCCGTGATGAGGCCGGTCAACTCGTCGATCGTGTAGAGAGCTTTCTCCATCACGTGCGTCGGTTCGACGTCGGTGCAGATCTCCCAACCGTGCGAGATGACGGCTCGGATGTAGTCCTCGGGCCAGTCTCGCTCGCGCAGAATCTCCTCGGTCTTGTGGCAGTGCTGGTCGGGATACCGTTCGTAGTCAAGGTCGTGAACGAGCCCGATGACGCCCCACTTCTCATCGTCCTCGCCCCGGTTCCGTGCCATGTGACGCATCACACCCTCGACCGCGAAGGCATGCTTGATCAGGTTCTCTGCCTGGTTGAACTCTCGAAGGAGAGCGAACGCCTCCTCGCGTGTCGGGCGATCCATCCCGACCACCTCCGTGCACATTGGGATCTAGAGATCGACTACTCTACACGTCGGCTGGCCGTCTTGCCACGTTTCAACCCGCGGACTCGGGCATTCCGAGTGACCGATCCGACCCGATGACGTAGAATCGGCGCGCCAGGCAGCCAGAGAGGGGTTCTTGTGTCCTTCGAGATCGGAACGTTCCTGCCGTTGTTCTTCTCCGCGATCGGAATCGGGGTGCTGGCGAGCCTGCTCGGCCTGGGCGGCGGCGTGTTCATGACGCCGCTTCTTCTACTCGGCGGCTTTGTCGCGACGCAACCCGACGCGGCCGGGACGAGCGTTCTTGCCGTCGTCTTCACGGGAATCTCTGCGTCGATTGCCTACTACCGGAGGCGTGGAATCGACTTCCGCATCGGACTGCTGTTCATGCCGTCGGCGCTCGCCGGCGTCGTCCTCGGTACGTGGATCGTGAGGATCGCCGAGCCGTCGTGGCTGATCACCGCCTTCGGTCTCTTCCTCCTCTACCCGATGGCGATGATGCTCTTCGGCAAGACGCCGAAAGAACTTCGTCCGATCGCAAGAAGAGGAGCTTCGGGAATCCGCTTCTACGTGCTGATCGCCGTCCTCGGCCTACTCGCCGGCACCGCAACAAAGCTGTTCGGCATCGGGGGTGGAACGGTCTTCGTCCCCTCCCTCGTCATGTTCCTGGGATTCGACATCGTCACCGCGGTGGCGACGAGCCTGTTCGTCATGGTGCCGACCGCCATCGCCAGTTCGTTGACAAGCTGGTTCGCGGGAACCCTTCACCTCGAGCTCGCCGTCCCCCTCGTCCTCGGGATCATCATCGGCGCACAGATCGGCCCGAGGATCGGTGCGAGAGCTCCGAAGGCGCTGCTCCTGCGGCTATTCGGCCTCGCTCTCCTGTATGCCGCGGTCAGCATGATCCTCAAGGGACTTCGCTAGCGGCTTGAGGGCGCCCCGCCGCCCGTCTGGTCGATCCGGGGGTCCATGTCGCGATGCACAACCGGATCTTGAGCTTCCCGGGCGTCGTCAAGAACTATGCGTTACTGAACTTCGAGCAAGCGAGCGCCGACGTACAGTACGCTCTTGCCGACGCTCGGCAGGCAAGTGCTGAGTCTCCCAGCATCGCTTGACATCCTGTTTAGCGCGCCCTACACTGCCGATTAGCAGTCGCCGTACTTAACTGCCAATCGAGGTGGATGAGATGATTCGATTCGACAAGATGACAGCCGGGGCGCAGGAGCTTTTCCGAGAGGCCCAGGACGTTCTCACGAAGCATACGCACAACCAGCTCGACGTCGAGCACATCGCGACCGTCCTCATGACCAAAGAAGGGGTCGGCCGCGAGATCCTTGAAGAAATGGGGGTAGACCTCGACGCGCTCAGCCAAGACCTCGAAACGCTCCTGAGGAGCAAGCCTTCGGTTGTGGGGCAGATCGCCGGACAGATCTACATCACGCCGCGCCTCGACGCGGTCGTTCAAGCGGCACAGATGGAGGCCGATCGCCTCCACGACGACTACATCGGGACCGATCATCTCTTGCTGGCAATGAGCCGAACGACCGACCCGCAACTGAGACGTGTCCTCGGTCGCCATCAGATCACGCCCGAAGCGATCTACACGTCGCTTCGCGACGTCCGCGGCGAGCAGCGGCTGACGGACCAGGCCTCGGAGGAGCGCTACCAGATCCTGAAGAAGTACTCGACCAACTTGACGGAGATGGCGGCGCGCGGAGAACTCGACCCGGTCATCGGACGAAGCGATGAGATCCGACGGATGGAGCAGATCCTCTCGCGTCGGCGAAAGAACAACCCCGTTCTGATCGGCGAACCGGGCGTCGGGAAGACGGCCGTCGTCGAAGGACTGGCCCAGCGGATGGCCGAAGGCGATGTCACGGAGACGCTCAAGGGGAAGGAGCTGGTCGCCCTCGACATCGCGTCGATGGTCGCCGGGTCGAAGTTCCGCGGCGAGTTCGAAGATCGCCTCAAGGCCGTCATCAAGGAGATCGAGGCGCACGCCGGTCAGACGATCCTGTTCGTCGACGAGATGCACACCCTCGTCGGCGCCGGGGCGGCAGAGGGAGCGATCGACGCGTCGAGCATGCTCAAGGATCCGCTCTCGCGAGGGAAGTTCCAGCTGATCGGGGCGACGACCCTCGATGAGTATCGCCAACGCGTCGAGAAAGACTCAGCGTTCGAGCGACGCTTCCAAAAGGTTCTCGTCTGCGAACCGACGATCGAGGAGACGATGCGTATCCTCGAGGGCCTGCGCGAGACGCTCCAGGAGCATCATCAGATCACGATCACCGACGAGGCGATCCGGGCGGCCGCCCGCCTCTCCGAACGCTACATCGCTGATCGATTCTTGCCGGACAAGGCGATCGACCTCGTTGACGAGGCCGCGAGCAGGCTGCGGGTCGACGGATCGGGAGAGATCGTCAGCGACAATGAGATCGCGGCCCTCGTCTCTCAGTGGACGGGGATCCCGGTCGAGCGGATGCTGGAGGAGGAGCGGTCGCGTCTCACGAACATGGAGGAGGAGCTCCACGCCCGGATCATCGACCAGGATGAGGGCGTCCGCGCCGTCTCGGAGGCCGTCCGCCGCTCGCGGGCCGGTCTCGCCGATCCGAGACGCCCGGTCGGCACGTTCCTCTTCCTCGGCCCGACGGGGGTCGGGAAGACCGAACTTGCCAAGGCGTTGGCCGCCTTCCTGTTCGGAAGCGACGCCGCCATCCTGCGAATCGACATGTCGGAGTACATGGAGCGCCACGCCGTCGCTCGACTCATCGGCTCTCCACCGGGGTACGTCGGGTACGAGGAGGGCGGACAGCTGACCGAGGCGGTCCGGCGCAGACCGTACCAGGTGATCCTGTTCGACGAGATCGAGAAGGCCCACCCTCAGGTGATGAACCTCCTGCTTCAGCTCCTCGACGAGGGCCGGCTGACCGACGGCCACGGCCGAACCGTCGACTTCCGACACACGATCCTGATCATGACCTCCAACGTTGGGAGCGAACTCTTCCAGACCGATCGGGGCGAAGAGACGATCCATCGCCAAGTCCGCGCCGAGATCCGAGACACGTTCCGTCCCGAGTTCCTCAACCGGATCGACGAGACGATCATCTTCCACCCGCTTTCGGAAGAGGCGATCGGGAAGATCGTCGATCTGAAGATTCGCGACGTGAACGACCGTCTCGCCGAGCAGTCGATCAGACTGACGCTCTCCGATTCGGCGAAGCGAGTCCTCGCCAAGGAGGGGTTCGACCCGCACTACGGGGCACGCCCGCTTGCCCGCGCGCTGAAGCGGCTCGTCGAGAACCCGCTCGCCGCCAAGATCGTCGCCGGCGAGGTCGCCGATGGAGACACGATTTCGGTTGACGCCGCGGCGATGTCGAACGTCCTCATCCTTCGAAACGCTTCCGACTAGGAACTGGCCGG
>JBARQW010000247.1:0-2715 GCA_049643905.1 Bipolaricaulia bacterium | reverse complement strand
TCTTCGTGTACGGAATCAGGCCGCCCGCGCTGATCAGGTCGACCATAAACGGCGGGTAGGCCTCTGCTTCGTACGTCGTTTTGAGCGTCCCGTTCGTGATCCTGCCGCGCACAGGATCCACGTCCATCGTGTGCCCCGTTTTGGCCTCCGCGGCCGCCTCCGGGCAGACGAGGATCGGAAGCCCAACGTTCAGCGCATTCCGGTAGAAGATGCGCGCATAGCTGGGGGCAATGACGCAGGCAATCCCGGTAGCCTGAATGGCAAGCGGCGCGTG
Source organism: Bipolaricaulia bacterium (assembly GCA_049643905.1). Lineage (GTDB taxonomy): Bacteria > Bipolaricaulota > Bipolaricaulia > UBA7950 > UBA9294 > CAZMYM01. Next base: position 2,441 of record JBARQW010000247.1, on the reverse strand, counting down.
CTCGCGCGATGATCCACTGCCGAAGTCTTCGCCCGCGACCAAAATGTCGCCTGGGCGAACGTCGCAGGCGAATCGCGGATCGATCTCCTCCATGCAGTGTTTCGCCAGCTCGGCCGGGTCTGACGTGGCCAAGTAGCGTGCAGGGATGATCGCGTCCGTGTTGACGTGGTCTCCGTACTTCCAGACTCGGCCCGAGCGTGTCATCCGGCGACCTCCTCGGGGGACGCGATCCGCCCAGCTACGGCCGACGCGGCGGCCACGGCGGGACCGGCAAGATAGACCTCGCTGTCGGGATGCCCCATTCGCCCGCGGAAGTTCCGATTCGTCGTGCTCACGGCCCTTTCCCCAGCTGCGAGGACTCCCATGTGACCTCCGAGGCACGGCCCGCAGGTAGGCGTGCTGACCGCGGCGCCGGCTTCGAGGAACGTCTCGAGTACCCCTTCGCGCATTGCGCGCAGGGTCACGTTGGGGGATCCGGGGATGACGATGCACCGAACGCGTCGATCGACGCTTCGTCCTTTGAGAATCTCCGCCGCCAACTTCAGATCGTCGAAGCGTCCGTTCGTGCACGATCCGATGACGACCTGATCGATCGGAAGGGCTCCCGCGTCGCTGACCGCTCGGGTGTTCCCTGGCGAGTGGGGGAACGCAACTTGGGGCTCGACGTTGCTGGCATCGATGGTGAGAACCGTTTCGTAGGACGCGTCCGCATCGGCTTGCAGCCGAATCGTCTGGCGCCTGCTCCCAGTTGAACCCGTCTCCGCGAGGTAGTCCTCCGTGATGGTGTCGACGCAGAAGAGCCCCGCTTTAGCTCCTGCCTCGATCGCCATGTTCGCCATGGTGAATCGGCCGGACATCGGAAGCGCGTCGATCACGGGGCCCGCGAACTCGATCGCTCTGTAGCGTCCGCCATCGACGCCGAGCCGCCCGATCGTGTGAAGGATCAGGTCTTTCCCGCCTACCCACGGTCGAAGATCTCCGATGTACTCGACGCGAAGCGTCTCCGGCACGCGCACCCAGACGGCGCCCGTCGCCATCGCTACGGCGATGTCCGTGGAACCCATCCCGGTTGCGAACGCACCGAGCGCTCCGTATGTGCAGGTGTGCGAGTCCGCGCCGACGACGACGTCTCCGGGCCCGATCAACCCCATCTCGGGGAGGAGGACATGCTCGATCCCGCTTCTTCCGACATCGTAGTGGTGAGAGATCCCTTGCGTCACAGCGAATCGGCGCATCTCGGCGCACTGCTCCGCCGAGGCGATGTCCTTGTTCGGCGTGAAGTGGTCGGCGACGAGCACCACGGCATCCGGATCGAAGACGCTGTCGACGCTGAGCTTCGCGAATTCGCGAATCGCAATCGGCGCTGTGATGTCGTTCGCGAGCACAAGATCGACCGCGACCTCCACCAATGCGCCCGCCTGGGAGTCAGGTGGACTGTCAGGATCCGCTCTTCGCCCATCACAGAGCAAGTGCGTCGACAGGAGCTTCTCGGCAAGCGTCTGCATCATTCGTCTGCCTCTGCCTCCTCAGCGTCAGCGGGCCCAGGAATCCGAGTCTCCGCGGTGAGTGACCCCGACTCGCGAAGCGCGGCAGGATCCCACAGAGCAGACCATCCCAGCGACTCCTCTTCGAATCCGGCCGCCTCATCCGGCATGTTTCCTCCAAGCTTCCGAGAGGACGTGCGCCACTCCGGGCCCACGCCTTCCCCGAAATCCTCCATCCGCCCTTTCCTCAAGATGCCCTCCTTTGAATCCTGGCCTTCACTCGGTCTTCGCTCTCGACAGACAGATGATTGAGTGCGCTCAGATATGCCTTGGCGCTGGCGACGATGATGTCGGTGTCGGCCCCTGAACCGGAAGCGGCTCGACCGCGTCGATCCTCGAGCTGCACGGCGACTCTTCCCTGCGCATCGATCCCTCCGGTGATCCCGTGGACGTTGTACTCGACCAGTTCGGTCGGAACTCCGACGACATCGTCGAGCGCCCGATAGACCGCGTCGACGGGACCCACTCCGACCGCCGCCGTAATGTGCTCCGTCCCGTCGGGGTCGAGTACTCTGACCGTGGCCGTCGGCATCCCCTGCCGCCCGGAGACGACCTGGAGGTCGAGGAGCTGATGCCCGCCCTCCGAGCTCTGAAGAAGGTCTGCGAGCAGCGCCTCGATGTCGGCATCCGCCACCGTCTTCTTCTTGTCGGCGAGTTCCTTGAAGCTCGTGAAAGCAAGATCGAGCATCGGCTCGTCGAGCTCGTATCCGAGATCGGCGAGATGCATACGGAACGCATGACGTCCCGAGTGCTTGCCGAGGACGAGGGCCGGTTTGCCCAACCCAATCGTCTCCGGACGGATGATCTCGTAGGTCGCCTGATGCTTGAGAATCCCGTCCTGGTGGATTCCGGCCTCGTGAGCGAATGCGTTGGCGCCCACGATCGCCTTGTTCCGCT
>JBARQW010000246.1:0-11900 GCA_049643905.1 Bipolaricaulia bacterium | reverse complement strand
GGCCAGGAGGTGATCGGGGGCAGGCAGTTGATCCACATGCGACGAGGAAGCGAACGCACGAGGGCCTGCCGCCGGCAAACGTCTACCCGGAGGACTACGACGGGTGTTTGCCGCCCGAGCGGAAAGTTCCCGAGGGAGCCCTCCAGAATGAGGGACAGCTTGAGAGGGTTTGCGCCGCAAGTGTGAGTTACTGCTACGCAAACGCGCCGGGAGACTACCTGCAAGGACAGCCGATGCAGTTCGCGTGGCAACGTTCGCCGTACATGGTGACGTTCGCTGAGATCGACAGCTCGGCCCCGTCGGAAGTCCTGAGAAACCTGACCCTCTTCGCGGTTCACGCCCCGGCTTCCACGTGGTTTGCCCGCAACTACCTGCGCAAGCTGGCATACGTGTCTGAGATCGTCGAGCACCAAGGGAACTCGGAAGTCCGAGTGCTTGCCGGCGACTTCAACGTGAACCAGCTCGATGGTGCGGGGAACCGTGACGACGCGTACGCCCCACTCATCCAGCAAGCTGGCTACGTCGACGCCATCCACGTGCCGGCGCAGACACCGACGGAACACCTCGGGTACTACGCCACGCACATCCGGAGAACTGACTCTGCCGTGTACTGGAGATCCGCCGCGCCGGAGAACACAAACCACTACCCTGGGTACGGGTACATCGGAAGCTCCTGGATTGAAAACTTCAACTCCATCGACAACTGCTTCGTTCGGTACAGCGGCTCCCCGCGATCCTACCCGGAGGGCTATGGACCGGGGAATCCTCCTCCACACAACACCACCGTACTGAACGGCGTGGTCGGCTCGCCGTACACCAGACACCCGGCGCCGCCGAACGCGCCGGTTGGACACTACAACCTCCCCATTGCGATGAACCCGGGGAGATTCGGCCTGCCACCCGAACCTGCGGATCCCTTCGAGATCGGCCTTTGCTCCTCATTCCGAGGATGGGCCAACTACGGACGCATCCGCAGTACGAGCGATCACATGGCGTTGGTGATTGATGTCTAGGGAGACGGCGATGCCCGAAGGCAACGGACTCTCGAAGCTTGCGAAGGCATTCTCCGACGCGAAGAGCGCTGGGGAGAGCATCTCGCTCGACGAGAAGCGGCTTCACGACAACGGCTTGTGCTCGGTCGAGCACTTCAACGAGATGCTCCGGGCCGGATTCAGGCTGCAGGAAGGATCGCTGAATCTCGATGTCTCGAACGCCGAGATCGGTGACGGCACGATGTCCCCGCTTCGGGTCACCCATGCAGCCTTCGATACGTCCCTCAAGTTTCTCGGGCTTCTGTCAAGCCAGGTGGAGCTGTCTCTGACCTTCGCGATCCGAGCGGGCAACGGCGATCCCGTGGTCGACGTGCAGATCGAAGCCACGATCAAGAAGCCGGACTGGCGGCTCCCCGACTTCTTCGAGCATATGGCGGGATGGCCGTTCTCCGAGATCGATCTCGGGAACCTGCGGTTCGACTTCTCGACGGTCGAGGGAGCCTATCCGACGGCTGGGGCGACGGTGATTCCCGTGGCCGTGGGGCAGAACCTGGCGGCGTCGATCCCCTTCCCGTCCGTCTTCCAGAAGCTCTTCGATGCACTGGGGCTCACACCCCCATCGACCGAGATCCTCATCGTCGGTTCGATCGTCCTCGACCGGGCCTTGGCGAAGGACACGCCGGATCCGACCGAGCCGGATCCATCGGTCGAGCTCTATCCGGACATGGAGCTTCGAGCCTACGTCGATCTGGGGACGCACCTGGACATCCTCGGGTACTTTTCCGTGGGGAACCCGTACCTCGGCCTGCGCGTTCGGACCGCCGTCGCCGACTCGCCGGACGCCACGCCGACGCTCCTCGCGATGGGGGAACCCGCTCCGGAAACCGGCAAGGCACACTACCAGTCCCCCGAGATCCTCCTCGGCATGGAGTTGCCTCTGGAGGAGAGCGTCCTCGATCTCGAGACGGTGCTTGGTCCCAAGTCCGGGGGGTCGTCCTCCGATGGCGAGCCGTGGCGGATCTCGTTTGCCCTCACGCCGGATCCGAAAGGAGCCCCGCTGACGCCCGCGGTCGTGGTCCAGGATCTGGTCAAGCGGGAGGACGGTCCGGGCGACTCGCTCTTCGGGTTCGTGCCGGCGCCGCTGCAACGGTTCATCCGGGCCGTCGAGTTTCGTGGTCTGCTGCTCAACGGATCCCTGGGGGCCTCGTCCGATGATCCCGGAGCTTCCGGCGGCGTTTCTTCCGTCTCGATTGCGCTCGGCAGTTCATCGAGCAATCCCCTCGTGGTCCTTCCCGGCTTCGAGATCGACAGCTTCGATCTTGCATGGACGGTTCTGGATCCGTTCGGCAGGCCACATCATCTGATCGGATTCTCGACCGTCTTGACGCTTTGGCCGGACGTCTTCAAGAAGGGAAGCCAAGGGGGAGACGGGAAGTTCCACCTCTCGATCGACCAAGATCTGAATCTCGACGGGTCGTTTGGCGGGGACGTGTATCTGAGCAAGCTGCTCAGCCTAGCGGGTATCGAACCACTGAATTGCTTCCCGATCGATCCGTTGAGCGTCGAGGCGAGCTTGTCCGTCCGACCCTCGGACCATAGCTATGCGGTCGAGTTCAATCTCGAATCGCTCCAGTTGATCAAAGACCTTCTCCTTCTACAGAACGTCGCCTTCGAGTTGTCGGCCGTCACGTCCCACAAGTCCGACGACGAGCTCGCGGCGCTCGGGTGGCTCCCGGATGGCGAAAGCGGAACCGTCTTCAAGGGGGAGCTGTCGGGCCTGATTCTGATCGGCGAAGAGACCGACCCCGGCAGCGTCGCGGTCGAGGCCTCGGTCGCCTACGACGGATCGGCGGAGGTGAAGGCCTGGCAGCTTCATGCGGCGCTGGCAAGGCCGCTTGCACTGAGCCTCCTGCTGAATCAGCTCTTCCCATCGTTCGGATTCCCGAGAGCCCTTGGCACCTTAACGGTTGTGGAGTTCACGCTCGATGCGACGCTTCCGACCTCGTCATCGGAGGGACTGCTGACTGGCGGAGCAGAGAGGTCCTTTGAAATCCACGGTGCGATGGATTGGGACTTCACGGGCGTCTTCGGCGTTGACGTCAAGGGCGATGTGAAGGCGGATTGCAGCCTCAAGCACGTCTCGAACGGGTCCGGCTCGGCAAACAGCGGATCGATTCTCGCGGAGCTTGCCCTCAAGCTATTCGACGGAGTCTCGATCGACATTGTCGCCGGCTACAAGTTCTCGGCCGGTGACGAGCCCAGCAAGCAGCTGTTCATCCAGTGGGAGGGCGTGACGGGGACGTACGATATCGAGGCGAAGAAGGTCACCTTCAAGCTCGCCGGCTGGACGGTCGGGAAGATCATCCAGAAGCTGGTCACGCTCGTCGGGGATCCGTACTTCACCCTCCCCGCGCCGTGGGACGTTCTGAACAAGATCAGCCTCGACGGGCTCTCGGTGACGCTCGATCTGAGCAAGAACGCCAAGCATCGGATCTCCGCCTCGTACAAGCTCTCCTCGCCGCTCGAACTGGGGTTCGCCAAGATCGAGGCGCTCAACTTCAGACTGGTCGACGGAAAGCCGACGCTCGCCATCGACGCGGACGTGCGCGTGCCCGGCCTCAAGGACAGCGACCTCTTCGATCCCGAGAAGGGCGAGGATGTTCGCGAGATCAGCGGCGATAGCGTGCCCGGGCACGGGAGCAAGCTGCTCGACCTGCGCCTGCTGATGCTCGGTCAGCACGTCGGTATCGAGGGAAGATCGTTCGACTCGACGACTGAAGCGATCCAAGCCTTGAAGGACGTCGGCGACTCCTCGGGGCAAACGAACCCCGTACCCGCCGTGAGGAAGGACGGCCAGCCGTACTACGAGCAAAAGAACAACTGGCTCGTCGCGACCGACTTCGGGATTCTCTATGCAGGCCAGGACTCGAAGACGGAGAAGGATCTCTACACGATCGACCTGCAGATCCTCTTCGATGACCCGAACCTGTATGGGCTCCACCTCGCGCTGAACGGAGATCGGGTTAGGTGTCTCGACGGTCTGAGATTCGATATTCTCTACAAGAAGATCTCCGAGGGGCTCGGCGTCTACCAGATCGAGCTCACGCTTCCGGACACGTTCCGGACCCTCACGGTCGGGGCGTACACGATCACGCTCCCGATCATTGGCTTTCAGATCTACACCGACGGCAGCTTCCTGATCGACTTCGGGTTCCCGTACCACCTGGACTTCTCCCGCTCCCTGACGATCCAGGGGATCATCATGTTCGGGCCGGTGCCGGTTCCCGTTCTCGGATCGGTCGGCTTTTACTTCGGCGTTCTGAGCAGCGCGGCGGGACCGCGCCTGCCGGCGACGACGAAGGGGACCTTCCATCCCGTGATCGCGTTCGGGATGGGGCTGCAAATCGGCGTTGGCAAGTACATCAACAAGGGAGTCCTGAAGGCAGGGTTCAGCGTCACGGTCTTCGGGATCGTCGAGGGCGTCCTCGCGCCGTACCACCCGTACGAAGCCTCTGGCAAGACGGCCGAGTACTTCCGGGTCCGCGGAACGGTCGGGATCATCGGCAAGCTCTACGGCTGCGTCGACTTCGGGATCATCAAGGCCGACCTGAGTATCGTCGTCGAGGTCTACGCACAGATCGAGGCCGAGGCCTATCGTGACGTGCACCTCTCGGTGATCGCGTCGGTCGAAGTCAAGCTTTCGGTCAAGATCCACGTGGCGTTCATCCACATCACGCTTCACTTCCACTTCCACACGGAGATCCAGGCGAAGCTCACAATCCGGGCGGGCGGGACGGCGCCGTGGAGCGCCGCTGCGCTTGCGGGAGGTCGCGAGGCGCTTGCCGCTGTCTCCCGTCGGGGACCGGACTGGCGTCCGATGGCGCTCGATTTCAGGGTGCCCGTCCGCGCAGCTGGCGAGGAGCTTCCGAAGATCAACATGATCCTCACGACCGCCTACACCGTCTTGCCGACCCACGGCGGCTCGACGTCGGAGGACCTGTACGAAGGCGCCCTGGTCATCCTCCTCAGCATGGACGCGCCGGCTCCCAACGGGAGCGAAGCCTCGCAATCGCCCGCCGACGGCGAGGACGGCGCATCGTTCGTGAACCTCTGTCGCGAGCTCCTCCCGTGGGTTCTCGCGTCCGTACCGCCACCGCTGAAGGCGGGGAACGAAGATGCCTACTCGAAGGAGTACTTGGAGGACATCCTCGATTCTCTGGCTTGGCTCGATCGGCCGATCCCCTCGGGCAAGATCCTCGAGTTCCTCAAGACGTCGTTCGAGATCGACGTGGTTGCACCGCCGCAGGGAAAGTACGCGGCGGCCCCAGCTGCCTCGGTGGTCTTCCCCGTCTTCGACGGGCTCTCGGCGGAGTTCCCGCTCATGGTCGATGCTGAGGGCGATCGGCTTGCTCATGACGAGCCGCCGAACCGCGTTGCCTTCGGCGACTACACGAAGGTGACGCCTCAGTATCGGCAGACGATTCGGAAGCTGTTCGACGAAGTCGCCGCCGCAGTTCAGGACGAGGCCGCCGGTTCGGACAGCGACTTGATGATCGATGTGACCCCCGAGTCGATCGCCGACGTCGTCTTCGAGGACTACTTCGTGCTGGTCGCCCGGCAGCTCCTCCAGGCGGCGATCGATGGATTCGATGGGTTCCTCTACGACCTTGGGAACGGAAGCGCGGTTGCCGACGTCCTGAAGTGGGCGAACGAGGATCGGGATAACGCGATTACGGTCTCCGACATCGTCACGCCGAACCAGGATCAGCCGCTCGTCGAGAAGCAGCAGGTCGATCTGACAGATCTCACCTACACGGTGCAGCAGGGCGACACGCTGGAGTCGATCGTGGACGCTTATACCACGCCAGAACGTTGTCAGCTGACCGTCCTTGAGATCATCCAGGCGAACGTCGAGAACCGATCCATGGTCCGCCCCGGCGTGACTCTCAGCCTCGAGGGCAAGTCTCACACCACGGCGCTTGGAGATTCGTTTGCGAGCATTGCCGACGCTCTCGACGTGAAGACCGAGCAGGATTGGGCGAACCTAGCAAACGCTACGAAGAGCCAGAGCGAACTTCTCGCGCCGACTGCCCGGATTCGGATCGGTGCGCTGGTTCAGGATGAGCACGGGCCGGACACCATCGTTCTTCGGTACATCACGGCGTTCGGCAAGCTTGCCGAACTCGACACGTTGGCGACGATCCAGTCCCGGTTTGGCGCCACGCTGGTCAACGTCTTCGGTCTCGACTACGAGACGCAGACCAGCATTCTCCTCGGGCCGATCCCTTCACACCGGAACACGTTCCTGCAATTCGCGGCTTCCGAAGGTCAGACAACGATTCCGATCGCGAATCTCACGAGCCTCGAAGCCGACGACCTGTGGGCTGGGATCGAACGGTCCGGGCGCGTCGTGGACATCGCCGGGATGGCGTCGCGCTTCATGCTCCACGGCCTACGTCTTCCGGATCGGGAGGGGCTAACCCTCCCGGAGGAGTTCCCCTACGCGGCGGATTCCGACTACGGCCTCTATCAGCTGACGGGCCAGCAGTTGCCAACGCAGTTCTTCGGCGACCGCGGACACTCCTTCGCCCTTGCGAAGGATGAGACACTCCATTGGTTGGCGTTCGATGGCGACAAGGGGACCACCCAGTTCGAGGTGCCGGTCACCAAACCGGCGGAATGCCTCGCCTTGATCCTTGACTACGTGAACCGGAACGGGTTCGATCCCGGAGCGACGCTCTCGGTGACGCCCGCCGTCGAGCTCGTCGCAAAGCGGCTTCCTGTCCGTCACTCGACGGTCTGGAGCACATCGGACCTCAGCGGCGTCGGACGCGTAGCCCTCGCCGGAGACGATGCCGGACCGGCCCCTCAGCCGATTCTCTGGGCCGTCCCGCATTCGATCCTTCGTCGGTGCGAGGAGGTCTGGTCGAACCTCCTGAAGGCCTTCCCGAAGGCGACGCCGAGCGATCTCGAGGCCTACCTGCCGCTCTACACTCCGCAGGCTGCAGAGACGGATCCGGCGACCCACAAGACGACCTTCACCGACATCGGTGCCTACGCGCTGGCAACGAAGGTCGACTTCCAGGTCCGACGGCTCGCCCAGACCGACGACATGGCGCCGCAGACGCCGGACGACAACGACGTGATCCCGTCGGATGGCTCGAAGAAGGACTCGCGAAGGAAGCTGGCTCCCTTCACGTACGAAGTCATCGGCCCGAGCGCGTCGGACGCGATCCTCCTTCAGCGCATCCTCACGACGATCGGGAGTTCCGGCTCGGCAGAACACATTTCCGGACTCCACATTCTCTACACGGACCGGGCGGCCTCTCCGAGCGGGCTCGTCAGCCAGGGGGGAAGCGAGTTCGTGAGCTTCCTGGCGCGAACGAACCTGTCGACGGAGACGCACCCGACCTTCGCGGCTGTGCATTCAGAACCCGAGGAGGAGGGGACAGGGATCCTCAACGAGACGGACTTCCTCCGGGTACTCTGGGAGGAGTCGACGGTCCGCTCCGGCGGCTACTACCTGTACTACAAGGATCTGGTCCACGACCGCGGTCTGCCAGACGAACTCTTCGGCGCGGATGAGACGGCGACGCTGACGGTCGTCGTCCTCTACAAGCGATCACCCGACGGGAGCGCAGGAGCGCGATTCACGGACCACGTCAACGCGTTCGTCACCGTCGAAACCATCGATGTCGATCACGCGACCGTCGCGCTCGAATCCGAGTCGTCGCCGAGTTCGTCGCTGCCCTTGGCAAACGAAATGACGCTGCAGAAGATCGCCGATCTCTACGGGATCGGCGTCGGGGATGTCGCCGCGCTGAACCCGACACAGCCGATCGTGCCAGGAACGAACATTCCGATCTCCGGCGTGCTCCACCACGTGTCGCGTACCGACATCGAAGGCGGGAAGAGCTTCGACGCCCTGGCTGGCGCACTTGCGACACACTACTCCGTGGAGAAGAGCGAGATCCTCAACTGGAATCCGGGGCTGAAAGGGAAGACGGGGAACCAGCTGCTCTTCAGCGTCGTGAGGATTCCGCCGATCGCGCTCGCAACCAGCTCCGGAGACACGATCGACTCGATCCGCTGCCACCTCAATCTGGAGATCGGCGCGCTGGCGGACATGATGCGGAATACAACGCCGTTCGCCGAGAAGGCGACACTCAAGCTGGACTCTCAGCTCTACGACGTGAAGGCGACGCTGGGCGCAGGAAACGCAGCAATGCGGATTACGAGACCTCGTCCGCCGGACGTAGACCCCGGCAAGGCGGGCTTTGCGAAGGCCGCGCTCGCCTCCCTGTACACGCTGATGGAGAGTCGGCTTTGCGGCGTGCCGGACGACGGGCAGACGCTCCCCGCTCCCTACAACGACCTGTTCCGAGAGAGCGGATTCGGGATGCCGATCGGGCCGAGGGATCCCTCGGACAGAGAGAAGACGTCGCAAGTACTCGATCACCTTCGCCCGGTCGGGCCGCGCGGGGAACTGGACGACGACACCGTCGTCTACGCGCAAACCCTCGGCTTCCGGGGCTTCTCGCGGGTGAATCCTGCGACCGACAACGGCGAGATCCCGTTGTTCGATGTGAGGGCAAACCCGTATATCGGCGTCGGCGGCTTCGCCCAGATCGACGCCTATTGGACCGACCTGTTCGGGAATCGCGCCGCAAGGCCGGTCTGCGACGATCCAGGGGCTTCCGCGGAGGGCGGAACGGCGGACACCGGCTGGTCCAGTCCTCCGATTCCGGTCCGGTACACCGACCGGCTGATCGGAGTCGGTCAGTGGCCGAGCGTCCAGGCGCGGTACACGTATGGAGTAGACAAGGCGACCTCCGCACCGCAGCTCGAGGTGAGTCTGACGCTCGACACCTCGCCGTACGAGCCGTCGGAAGGTGAGGACTGGGGCACGGTTCTCGGGCGAATCGAACAAGACCGGAAGGTCTTCGAGCGGGTCTACTTCCAGCTTCACCAGGACTACGACCGGGTGCAGGATCTCCTCCCGGGACTGTCGGGGAACGCCGTGAGCATGAACCTGCGGCACTCTCTCCTTAAGAAGGAGAGCCAGACCATCCCTCTGAAGGACCGCGAGGATCAGGTGCGCAAGTTCGTCGAGGACTGCCTCGCCTTCCTGTCGCTCCTGCGGGATGTCTCGGATTCGGGCTCGGCTCCGGCCGGCGGACCGTCGACGGCGCTGACGTTCCTGACGCCGTTCGACGAGTTGACGCCGGAGAGCATCGCCCCGATGGAGGTCTCCCTGTCGTTGGAGCGGCAGGGCGTCCTCTGCACGCCGGCTCTCCGAGGGATCGTCGACGGGACTTCGGTCACCTGCCGGATCCAACCGGACCTGAGTGCGAACGGTACCGACGCGAAGGCCGCCGCGGACGGACAAGACATCAAGTACTTCGCCGAGGTCGTCGAGCGGGTCTTCGATACCGAGGCGTGGCAGCTCCGCGGTGGAACCGGACCGAAGGATCCCGCTCAGCCCGACAATCGCGAGAGCTACTCGATCTGGGCCGTCCGCATGGGGAAGACGAAGGACGTCGGTATCTACTACGAGTTCGGTGAGGGCCTCGGTTACTACGCCCCGATGCCACTGGCGACCGAACTGTGGAGCGGCCAGGTGCAGATCGATGCACTCCTACCGATCGAAGGAGACGGATCGGGCAGCACAATCACCTTCACCGGGGTTGACCTGAACGAGTGGTTCGCTCAAGTGCTACGGGCCGTTGATAGCTTCCTCTCGCCCCGGTTCACGGGGCCGGTCTTCTTGTACGACGACAAGAACCACACGACCTACCTGAAGGACATCCTCGACGACAAGAAGACTCTCGCCGAGGCGATCGCCCGGTCGGTGCGCCCGATCCTCGTGACGAGCGCAACGGATGACGCGACCCGAAAAGCGGCTCAGGAGAAGCTCGAGCAGGCGCTCCTCAACCGGTTGTCCGCCGCCGATGATCTGACTGCCGTGGTTGTCGCCCCGGTCCGCGACGCGGTCAGCAACGAGCCATCGAGGCCAGGGGTCAGGAATCCACGGCTGTATGGGCAGCCCGTCGACGCGATGAAGGATCCGGAGGATGGCGCGAATGCACGCAACTTCGCCCTCTCCACCGGGAAGATCCCACTGAACCCGAAGGACGAAGCAGCGGAAGGAATCTCGCATCTGGCCTTCCTCTTCTCCTCGAAGAACCCTGAGAAGCATTCGAGCGTCGAGATGGTGCCCGTCTACGCACTCACGCATCTGGAGCACGGGATCGTCTCGGTGCCGGGGATCAAAGGGTATGAGCAGATCTCCTGGATCAACTTCGTCACCGGGCCGTTCGTGACGGCGTTCGCCTACATTGACGAGACCAAGAAACAAGCGAAGCACTTCCTCTTCCCGGTTGTCCTCCGCGCCCTTCCGATGCCGCCGACGATGAAGAGCCAGACCTTCATTCCGGGGCATACGGATGAGGAAGGGTTCGCGGCCGTTCCTGAGGACGGAGACGCCTCCGACCTGGCGAAGTGGACGTATGCCTTCGCGTTCGACCACGCCTATGCTGCGCAGGACTCGGTCGAGGTCACCGTCTGGCTGAACGTGGACCTGAGTCAACGACTCGAGGCGGCCGACCTTTCACTGATCACGGCACTGGCGAACTTCATCACAGAGTATCCGCAGGTCGCGAAAGGCCTGGAGAAGCTCCTCAGCGACGACAAGACGACCGGTGACGAATCGAACACGAGCGACGACGCGCTGGAGACGTTCGAGACGTTGGTCAAGAACGTGGCGACGGCGTACGCCGCCTGGGTCGGCCCCACCGACATCACCCTGACGGCCTCGGCACCGGTTGCCCAGCATGTATCGACCTACAGGATCGAGCTTGTGCCTGATGATCCGGAGGAGGACCCGGACGATGCGCGGGCGCTGGTCAACGTCTATCTCAGATCACAGCAAGGGGCCGCTCCGCCTATCCCGATCATCTTCATCGATCCGGAGAACTACGATCCGGAGGTCCTAGCATCGGATGAGCGGGAGGGCGCAAAGGGAGCTCCGTTGGTCTCGTACCTGTATGTCAAGAAACAGAAGGCGGAGACAGACGACGAGCCGGAGTACCTCTCCTATCACGACGCACTGGCGATCCCGGAGCGGGTCGTCCACGTAGAGGGGCTCGACATCTTCGCCGTTCAGAACGCGTGGGCGGCGGCGCAGATCCTGCGGAACGTCAATCTCGTCGAAGGTGTCGAGACGACGGATACGTTCAAGTTCCGAACCCCCCAGGTGAAATTCGCCGAGCCTCTCGTTCCGCTCCTCGCCTACGACAAGTTCGAGGCGGGCTCGATGAAGCGGAGTGACATCAGCGGACCGCTCGGAGACTTCTTCGTCGAGCTGTTCGAGGGTGCGCCAACGGAGCTGGTTGAGGTGAAGCTGGAGACCGCGATCTCGAGCGAGCTGGCCCCCGCTGTCGAGAACCTTCCACGAACTCAGCTTCCGGTCAACCTCCTACCCCCGACCGACGTGAAGATCGGCGCCGGAGAGGCGCCGGATTTCGTCTCCGACCTCGCGAAGGATATCGACCGGTGGCTCGATGCGAACGCGCCGGTGATCGACGAGACGTCCAAACTGAACTTCAACCTTCACATTTTCGCCAGCCCGGCGGCGAACGGCGCGGAGGGGATGCCGCTCCTTTCAGTTCGGAACCTGTTCTGGGATCTCAAGGACGACAAGGTCTACTAGGTTGCGGAGGGCAACTGCGTGCGTGTGCCCTTGAGTGCCCTACTCTCGCTCGTCGTCGTGAACGCGGTATTCGACGTCGATCGTGTCGGGGGCCTGCGGCTTCGGCCCGCGATCGGCGCGAGTACCCCTCGACCACAAGAACCGGATGACGAGTGCGACGCCGAGGAGGTCGCTCAAGACGCCGGGGACGATGAGAA
>JBARQW010000245.1:0-5728 GCA_049643905.1 Bipolaricaulia bacterium | reverse complement strand
GTGCTCAACGATGTCGAACACGTCGAAGCTGATGTGATCCCACAGGTGTTCCTCCGCTCCCAGCGCGCAGTACGGGAGGTACTGGAGCCCGTAGGGCGTGGTCAGCGATAGGACCGCGTCCGGCACTCCGCCGTTTCCGATGACCAGCAGGCCGCCGCCTGCGCTCACGAACCGCTCGACAGCGGCGACCTCGTCCTGACTGAACGGTGTCCGGTGCATCGCAATGGCCAGGACGTTGATGTCTCGCAGCGCCTCGTCCGAGATCGGCCGCTCGTTGAGCTGATGGGTGACGTGGCCTGCAAGCTCCTCGAGAAGGTACCACTCGGGATGCTCGGCATCGATGGTGCGAGCGTCCTCCTCGGTCAACGCAGCCTCCTGCTGGTGAGAGAAATCGAACAGAATACTGGGGGAGCTGCCCGCGACCTGTTCTTCCAGCGTGGCGCAGGCGTCGAATACCCCGAGCCAATCACCGGAATCGAGCGCCTCGTTCATCCGCGCAACCTGCTCTGCGATGTCCGATTGCCCGACGGCCCACGGGTTGTTCGCGAGCGCCGCCTTGCAGGCGGCGACGGCAACGGTCGCTGCGTGGTCCAGGTCTCCGACGCTGAGCGCCGTGTGCATCGCTACGCCGGGGATCGTCACCGACAGCCATCGACCGTCCCATTCGGCGGCGAGAGCCCGATGCGATCCGTCGTCGTTGAAGCAGTACACCGCGTCCATCGTCGCGTCGATGGACGCCGGCAGGCGAACCCTCACGCTGAACGGGCCGGCCGGCTCGATCGTATCCCGATCGACATCGTAGTCGAGGTTCAGGAAGTGCACGCAGTAGAGGCCTCTACGGGTTGTGTAGGCGTTGACCGAGATCGTGTCCGGCGCGGTCGTCTCCAGAAACGTCTCCTCCCCGAGCAGACTGGCGACTTGCGACGCGATCGTGTGATAGTCCCAATCGGCGCGCTGGCCGCCCTGCACGGCCGTGCGGTAGTAGCTTCGGCCGGGGGTGCTGAAGAGCCGAGCGACGCTTGGATGATCGAGCAGCGTCGCCATCCGTGACGGCTCCCGACGGACGAGGTTCTCGTCGTACGTTCCGAGTTCGCCGGTGAACAGCAGCTTCCCACCTCCGGTGACGAACGCCTCGAGCGCCGCGACTTGTTGCTCCGACAGGCAGTCGATGTCGGGCAGGATCAGGAGGTCGTAGTCCGCGTACTGCTCAGCGAGGTCCCCGTCGGACCACACGTCGGGGTGGCCGAAGATGAGGACGTCGTAGGGAACGTGCTCGCGCTCGAGCACCTCGGCCACACCGGAGAGGCTCGCGACTTGATCGTTGTTGAAATGCCCGGTGGATGGGAAGTATCGCCACATCATCGTGGGGATGGAGTAGACGATCGCGACGTTGGCGACCGGTCGCCGCCGCTCGAACAGGAAGCGGTGGTCATCGACCCAGCCGTAGTACTGAAGGAGCGAGGCGGCCGCCTCCTCCGGGAGATCCACTTGCCCGTTCGGCGTCCCCTGAGCGTATTCGAACGTCCGCACGGCGCCGTTGGCGTACGCCGAGGCGGCGATCAGGCGCAGATGTCCGGGGCGCAGAACCGAGCGCCCGAGCTGCCAGTCGTAGACGATGCCGCGGACCCACACGGGCTTCTCCATCCGCCCGGACGCCAGGCCGAGCTTGTAGATCAGGCTGTCACGAGGCCCCGGCGGCATGCTGTCAAGATAACTGACGTACTCGATTTCGACGATCTGATGCAGCTGAGAGAGCAAAACCGAGTATGGGTTGCTGTTCCACTGCGTCCACACGCCGTACTGATTGCCATGGATGACCTTCTCGTCCATCGTTTCGATCCCGATCTCGACGAGCATCCGCTGCCAGATCTGCAAGTTCGAAACGTACTGATACGCGACGAACGCGCGAAAGACGGGGTCATCGACCGCCTCGGGGTTCCCGTTGACGTAGCCGTGTGCCCTGAGGTACTCAGCGATGTCGAACGATGCGGCGTCGATTCCTCGCGACGCCAGTTCCTCAGAGCCGAGTCGATCGAGGAGGAAGTCGCGAAACTCGGCCTTCTCGCGGGGAGAGAACCCGCCGCCGCCCTTGATGAACGGTGGGACGCTGATGTTGTCCTGCGAGACGCCGTCCGCGGACGCCAGCGCGTCCTGGATCCCGTCGAGAACTGCACCGGCCCACGCCTGCGAGTGCGGATCCATGAAGTAGCTGCCGCCCCATTGCGTGTAGTGGATCGGCTGGTCGTAGACATCGAACGCCAGGCTCGATGCGAATTCCCAGTCCTCGAGATCCTCAGGCTCCAGCTCGGGGGATTCCTGATACTCGATCCCCGCCGCAGCCACGCGCCGGGTTCCGGTCTCGGCGAGATAGGAGGGGAGGCGGTAGAACGCCCAGTTGAGCGCATCGGGAGACAGCGCCCTGAGAATCTCGGTGGGGCCCGAGCCGTCGGAGAGGATCACGACGTCCGACCACCAGCCGTCGCGGGCTTCGACCCGGAATCCGGGATCCAGGCCCGTGCCGGTGCCAAGGACGTCCTCCTGCGCGCCGCAGGTCAAGGAGCCCCCGACCTGCGCAAGCCCCAACAGGACAACGGAACCCACGAGTAACCACGGCAGACGTTTCATGATCCCCCTTCGGGCGAAGTATAGGAGAAAAGCCCAAGGGGGGTGCTCAAGCCGCATTTCTGGGTTCGCTACCCTCGGGATAGCTGAAGGAAACCCCGGCGCGCTTGCGACTCGTCATGCCTCGGGGCCAGTGTCATCCCTGAGACCAACTAGCCCGGAAGACGCCAACAATAAGGACCAGACCCCAAGCCCTCGCGGTGTACGCTTGCTGGCGCATCGGCAGAACGCTCACAGGAGCATGACGAGGGCGAAGGCGCCGAGGTGAGCGACCGACTCCGGATCCTGCTCGGCCTGTAGTCCCACTCATGCCACTGCCCAACGGCTCGGCGTGCCGGCTGATTCGAGAACAAGGGCCTCGCCGCAGCAGTGCAAATAAGGTTCGTGTAAATCATCCACTTAGTGGTTGAAAAACACCCACGAAGCGGCTAGTATGCGCCATGGACCTACTCAGGAGAAACCTGACCAAACGGCTCATTGAGGCGCTGTCAGACACACCTGTCGTCCTCCTGCATGGGGCGCGTCAAACGGGAAAGAGCACGTTGGTTCAGGACATCTCACGAGCTATGCATCCGGCCAGCTACATCACCTTCGACGACGCAGCCATGATGGGAACAGCCAAGCGTGATCCGCTGGGATTCCTCGAGGCGTACGACGGCCCCATCATCTTGGACGAAGTACAACGCGTGCCTGAGATCCTGGTGGCCATCAAGTCGCTCGTCGACCAAGAGCGGACGCCCGGGCGCTTCCTGCTTACGGGATCAGCAAACGTGCTTCTCCTTCCGAAACTCAGCGAATCCCTTGCCGGTCGAATGGAGATCCTGACCCTGTGGCCCCTTTCTCAGGGCGAGCTAGCAGCTTCACAGGAGGTGTTCGTGGATGCGGTGTTCTCCGAGCACATGCCCGCGGGGGCGTCCGAAGGAACGCTGGATCGAGATCAACTCATCGAGCGGGTTCTTCGCGGCGGCTATCCCGAGGTTGTCACGCGCAAGACGCGCGCACGCCGTTCGGCGTGGTTCGACGCCTACGTGACCACGGTCATTCATCGAGAACTGCGTGATCTAGCGAACATCGAGTATCTGACCGAACTTCCGCGTCTCCTGCGTCTGCTTGCGGCTAGAGCTGGAGAGCAGCTGAACTACACGGAAGTCTCAGGCGCAGTCGGCCTCCCGCAGACCACGGTCAAACGATACCTCTCGTTGCTCGAAGCGATCTACCTCTTCCTTCCGCTACCCGCCTGGGCTCCGAACCTTGGCAAGCGGCTGATCAAGCGCCCCAAGATCCTGCTGAACGACTCCGGCTTGATTGCGCACTTGATTGACCTCGACGATCGCCGGGTGGATCGCGATGGGACACCTCTTGGGCATGCCCTGGAATGCTTTGTCGCGATGGAACTCCGGAAGCAGATCTCGTGGAGCGAAACCCGCCCGTCGATGTACCACTTCCGCACGCACAAGAATGTTGAAGTCGATCTTGTCCTGGAAAGCCCTTCAGGCGAGTTGGTTGGGATCGAGGTGAAGGCCGCAGGACGCGTTCGCGACGATGACGTGCGGAGCCTTGAGCTTCTAATGGAACTGGCAGGAAGCCGATTCAAGCGGGGCATCGTCCTCTATGGCGGCAGGGAGAGCATTCCTCTCGGGAAGAACCTTCTTGCCCTTCCGATCGACTCGCTCTGGCAGATCCGAGCGTAGGACGAGGTTTCCAGCTGGCGGCACACCGAGGCGCCGGGAATCGGATCCGGATCGGCCCAATGCTCCCCAAGAAACCCTAAAAATCGAGATCCGGCCCCAGACCTCCAGATCCCACATCACGGGGAGAGTCATCAACGACTTGACCGCCACACCTTCAGCGCAGGGCATGCAGTAGAGGAAACGTCGGAAGAACCGCGCTCCGAGCTGCGCGGATCTCCTCGATCTCCTATTCCTCCTCGGGCGTCAAGGATGGGAGTTCGCGCTCGGCGAGGGCGCCGATCTGTCGCGGTTCTGCTCGAGAACCGGATGAGCTGAGTGACCATCACGGCTTGCGGCCGATGACGAAGACCTCCGGCTCCCATTGGATGCCGACGTCGCGGAGCCGGTGGCGGAGTTCGCGAGCGCCTTCTTGAAGCTTGGGGAGGTCTGGGAGGCCTGCAGCCGCCTGCAAGTACCTGGCGATCGTCTGCTCCGTCGATTTCAGGGCATCGGAATCGAACGGGTCGGAGTCGTTGTTCCGAGCGTCATAGACCCGCACGTCCGACAGGCGCAGTCGTTCGATGAGAACCAGGATCTCATCCCGCGAGTACGTGACGGCGTGATACGAGTCGAGCAGCCGATCGATCTTTGCGACCCAATGGTGGAGGATCATGTCCGTGCGCTCCGGCTCGCTCTCCACGTCGCGGTGCGTCTCGCGGATGATGAAGTAGCCGCTCGGTCTGAGCACGCGGCGCATCTCACCGAGGACCTTCAGCGGATCGGGGAAGTGATGAAGACCTAACGACACGCCCGCCACATCAAACGACTCGTCCTCGAACGACAACGCCTCGGCATCCATCTCGACGAACCGGATCCGCTCTCGAGGAAGGACGCTCTCCGGCGCGTCCGATGACGGGATGACGTCGATACCGACGATTTCCCCGAAGTTGCCAAGATGGTCTGCCAGAAACTGAGTGAAGCCTCCCTCGCCGGTCGCGACGTCGAGAACCCGATCGACTCGGATTCCGCTCAGGTCCACTTCCAGCTCCTTGCGCCCTCGAGACCCCTTGCTCACGTCGGACGACTCCGTCGTCCTCATGCGGTGTACGCCTGGCGGCGCATGGAGAGGACGCTCAGCAGGAGCATGACGAGGGCGAACGCGCCGAGGACGGCGAGCTCGAACCGGACCTCGCCGATGCCGTGTCCGGCGAGCATCACCTTGCGCAGTCCGGCGTTGGCGTAGGTCAGCGGGCTGATGTACGAGAGCGGTCGGATCATCGCCGGCATCGTCTCGAGCGGCCAGAAGACGCCGCTGACCATGATCGACGGGATCAGCAAGAAGAGCACGAACTGCATCGCCTGCGCCTCGTTCTTGGCGACGGTCGAGATCAGCGTCGCGATCCCCTGCAGACCGACCGCGAACAGCAGGATGAGGA
>JBARQW010000244.1:0-3518 GCA_049643905.1 Bipolaricaulia bacterium | reverse complement strand
GTGCCGCTCCAGACGCTGACGCTCCCGTGGCTCGCGTCCATCTTCTGACTGTCGCCCCTGCTGGCACTGTTCTCCGACGGTGTGACGATGCTCGTCTCCTCGCGAGCGAGCGACGCCCGCGCCGCATACCAGCTCTCGAGCTTCGCCATCCTGCCCGGACTCATCCCGATGATCGTCTACAGCAGCCAGAAGACGCTCGTCGATCTGAAGCTGGTCGCGATTGAGGGGGGCGTGCTGCTCGTCGCCAGCGCCGTCGTCTTGTTCTTCGCGGTCAAGATCTTCCGTCGAGAGCAAATCCTGACCCGCTGGAAGTAGTCGAAAGCGATGCGTTGATCGACGGAACGGAACTGCGAAGCCGTCGCGCTAGGCACGTCCCGGGAACGGCGCTATCCTCAAGCGCACGTCAAGACTCAGAGGACGGGTGAACATCATGGAGAAGAAACTGCTGGTCGGGATTGCCATCGTGGCCCTCTTGCTCCTCGTCGGAGTCACAAGTCGGGATGGCAAAGAGCTTACGCCGCAAACCGAAGCCCCGGGCGAGCTCATCCGTCTGGGGCGCTTCGTCCTCGAGGGCGGTGTCCTGCTCGTCGCATCCGTTGTGGTCCTCTACTTCGCCATCCGCGTCTTCCGCCGCGAGCAGATCCTGACCCGCTGGAAGTAGCGCTCAGGAGACGACTCGGCAGGCAACTGGAGTCCAATCAGTACAGACGGAGCCTGCGAGGTTCCGCCGATCAAAACCGGATCACACGACCGGCACTGGCGGGTCTTCTCCTTGGCTAACACCCCTCCAGACACGCATCAGTTGTGAGTGCGCGCACGAGTACATAAAGCAGTCGTGCTTGCACGTCCATCCGTGTGAGGCAATGGAGAGGAACGGTCGGATCCGGTCACACAATGTGATATAATGGCGGACACGCCCATTGATGCGCCATTTCGGCTGCAGAGATAAGGGGCGACGACCGGAAAGAAGGCGTAATGAATCGCATCACCGGACCTGGATGCAACGGCAGCGCCGGCCAATCACCCACTCCACTCTCTCATCCGCGACATCGAGACCAACAACATCCCGTTCATCGGGCAGGCCCTCGATCCGAGTGAGGAGCGGAGGAGTAAGCGAAGACAAGGTCCAGCTTCACAGATTGTCAAAGCGACCAAGAGAGGAGGTGCGTGGAACACGGACGTTCGCCAGGCCAGGAAGAGCCATCACTGTTCGCAGCGTCGACGGTACGATGGCTCAAGGAGCTACGAAGAAGTCAAGAATCAAGATCTGACCCAGCACACTGATTGGGAAGAGGAAGGCGATACCGGGAGGAGATTGAACAACCAGGAGGAACAGAATGCTGATATCAGGTAGAGTTGCACCGTGTGGTGGCCGAACGCTGGTCATCTCATTGGTCTTGGTTGTGCTTGTTGCCTTGTGCGGGAGCATGCCGCGCGCACAGGCCCAGGGCGCGCTAGTCCGGGACACGATAATCGTGGCAGACATATCAGGCAGCATGGACGGCGGTCACCCCGGAACCCCTGGTGTGAAGAAGATCACTACCGTTAAGAAGGCAGCCGAGGAGTTGTTGAGAAATAACCCTATTGTGGTAAAGTCAACGGGCGACTTCGCGCTGATCACTTTTGGAGGTGGATGCGCACCTGGCAATGTCACGTTTACGGCATGGACAGCCAACGCCCCAGCGTATGCGGGTTCGATTCGACAAACAATCAATAACACCATCCAGGCCATTACGCCCAGCGGAAATACCCCCCTGGATCGCGCCATTGATCTACTGAGAACGCTGATTGACGACAGACACAAAATCACCAAGAATCGTGGCTTTAGTGTTGTTATCTATACAGATGGAAGGCCTACATGCAATGAGTTACATCCCAAGAAAACGGATGTGAAGTCAGCTTTGGAAGAGGCAGCCAAGCTAGGCAAGCTCTTCAAGAAGCTCGGGAGCGAACTGACAGCTGCCATCAACAACCCACCTCCCGCACGGTTGTTGATCCAAGTCCTCGTCACATTTATTTCATCCAAGCCTAAGTCTCCAGATTCAGAAGATCTTCAATTCGGGCAGCAATTCGTAGCTGCTATTAATGAGAGCGCCGGATTTGATGCTGCGAAACTCCTTCCCGCGGCAACTGCAGACGAGGTTGAGGCGAAGCTCACTCTTGCTCTGACTCAGGCGATAGATCCAACAGTTGAGAGCATAGCTTCTTGCGGGAGGGTTGCAGACAGATTACTCATCTGCGCAAGCATTGATGATGATCAGGAGGGTCAAAGCTACGGCGACGGCAACGGCGTTATCAACTCAGGAGAAGACATCGAGATCGGATTCGTGGTTCGCAACATTTCCACGGAGAGTATCACGGGACTGAGGATTGAGAGCGAGCTCGTCCAGCCCGTGGATCCTGCAATTAGAGTTCAAGAAGGAAGCAGTACGGGGCAAGCTCTCGGAGATCTCGAAGCGGGGGAATCCGTGGTCGCGGATCCAGCAAGCGGAGATCTTGACCTTAGCATAGACCTCTTCGCAGAAACGAGGATTACCTTCACGGTCAAGGTCACGCTCTTTAGCGAAGATCGTGAACTAGGAAGTGCAACATTCGAGTTCAGAATAGATGCTGAGTCTCATTTCTAGAGCGGGTTTGCCATGAGATCATTGGCGTGCATCACGATGGTAGCTATCTTGGTTGCGTTTGCCGGCTTGGTGGCCATGGCGAGCTGGACGGCCTGTTTGCGGGTCGTTCCGGAGGGCTTGGGGCTGCAGGCAAAGCTTCTCTAGGCGCTGGGTCAGATGCTGTATTGATGAATGTCAAGCCCTCCGGCTACTTAGACGAATCTGAGTAGCTTGGGAGTTCCTACGGAACTCCTGACCGGGGATCACGGAACGACTCCCCGCTGTTGTGGATGGCGTGGGCGATCAGCACGCCGGGGTCAAGGCGCCGCAGGCAACTGCTTTCGATTTCTTCGGTTTGGCTCGGTGCGATCGCTGAACGGTCCAGCCGCTGGGTAGAGATCCCTCTGATGAAGAGGACCGTATCAGCCTTCTGCTGACGCGTCCCCATGCTGCACACGTCGCACGCACTCACTCAGCTCGCGCTCGGGTCCAGCACCCGCCCGATGAACAGGTCGATTCGCGGCTCGTTGCGGACGATCAGAAAGATGAACGTGTGATCGAGGCTGACCGAGGGCATGAGCATGCGGTACATCCGTTGCCGTCCTCTACTTCGCGATCCGCGTCTTCGGCCGCGAGCAGATCCTAACGCGGTGGAAGTAGCAGGCTGAAGACGAGTACAGACAGCACCTCGGGGCCGCGTGCGAGATGCCGCGCGATCTGACTGAAGAGACGCCCGGCGATCTTCGTCGGGCAAGCGGCTGCTTCCATGCCGCATCTGCCCTGTAATGGGCGTAGTTCTCACGCAGTGGCGCACGTCCCATCGTCTCGAACTACATGCTCAGACGTCACCGACCCATATGCTATACTCACGGATGAATCCACCGGTGCGCCTTGCCGATCACGGAGGAAGAG
>JBARQW010000243.1:0-2803 GCA_049643905.1 Bipolaricaulia bacterium | reverse complement strand
GCGCGTTCATGGGCAATATCGAGATGGCGATCGTGGTCAGCCCGTCGTTGATTCTCATCACACTGCTCGGATCGTTCTCGCTAGGTGCCTTCGCGGGTCTGTGGCCGGCGCGGCGAGCGTCGAAGCTCCCGGTCGTCGACGCGCTTCGGTACGAGTAACAGAAGCGGAAGGTTGTGAATCAGGGCGAGGTCGCGAGACGGCCTCGCCCTTTCCTTTGGATTGGGAAGTTGTGCTAGGCTGACGTGGTTGGCTGGACCATCGAAAGGAGGAGAGCATGAGCGAGGGGATGAAGCGGATCGTGTGTGTGGTTTCGATGGCGCTCTGCATCGGGGTCGCGGCGGGAGCCGGGCCGGTCACTGACTATCTGAGTGACAATCCCAACGTGGCCGAGTGGCTGGTCCTTGAGACCGAAAGCCCGGGCGTGTACCTCGGGTACGCGTACTGGCCTCAAGCGTGGGTCGACCGGTTGGAGGAGATGGTCGTCTGCTTCGCGAACGACGCGCCGCTTCCGTACTCGATCCCTGTCGAGCTCGCTCCGCAAGGCACGGTCTTCCCCAGCGCAGCCGGTTACGCGACGCTCGACCTCGGACGTGACGTCTACCTCGCCCACGTCGGGCACATGATCTACCTCGATATGATCGGCGCCCTTCCCTGGAGCCTTGCTGCGCACACCGATGAGGAGCTGTCGTACCTTCTGCCGAGCAGCAACTTCTTCGTGCTCAACGAGTACGCGGGCGTCCTTCGCTATCAGACAACCATGGGGCCGAATGGCCAGGACGCGGGGGGCATCCTTGGCGATCCTCGGGACACCCTGGCATTCCTCCTCGCAGAGCCGGAGCAGGGATACGCGATCCTCGGGACGTCGCCGGAGCACACGGCGGCCAACCTGTCTGAGTGGTTCCACGACTACCTGTACCACTGGAATCTCGACTCGCCGCAGGAGCCGATGGCCTTCTTCCAGCAGTATCCGTACTTCGCCGACCGGATCTGTCGCCTTCCGACCGAAGCCTTCGGCGACGTCTACGTCTCGATCGTCGGGTGCTGGAGCGCGTCCTCGCTCTTCGCGCAGCTGCTTCGCGCCGTCAACATCCCATCGCAGGCAACGACGCTCGCGCTGGAAGACGCCTACGCTGTGGGGAACCATCGCGGGCTGATGGTTTCGCTCGGCGGCGACCGACGCTACGTCCCGCACAGCGACGATCTCTACACCGGGTGGCTTCAGGGGGCGAGACCCCTCTCGCCTTGGCAGAGCATCGGGTGGGCACTGTGGGACAACGTCTGGCTCGTTGAGAGCGACTTCCTCTCCTTGACGACGCCGCCCGTCGATCCCGACACGATCGGGCAGATGTCGTTCGAGGACCACAACCGATATCTCGCCGAGGCGTCATGGTAC
Source organism: Bipolaricaulia bacterium (assembly GCA_049643905.1). GTDB lineage: Bacteria > Bipolaricaulota > Bipolaricaulia > UBA7950 > UBA9294 > CAZMYM01. Next base: position 1,410 of record JBARQW010000243.1, on the reverse strand, counting down.
ATGCACACCTACGAGTGGTGGATGTTTGTTCGTAGCTATCTCAGCTATGCGGGCTGCGGCTTCGACGACGTTGGCGGAGCGGTGATTTTCGGCCTGCAAGATCAGCTGTCCCTGTCTGAGGCTGAGGCCGAACGTTGGTGGAGCCAAATGCGCGACGTCATGGCGTTCTACGGCGACGATGCGTGCGAAGCGTGTGGCGCGATCGAGGGCTACCAGCAGCAATGGTGCGGTCGGACGGGGCGCTGCGACGAGAACGGCTATCCGGATCGATAGGAGCGTGGGCGTAGCGGGGATGCGCTATGCTCCATCCCGTCCGCCCTCGTCGAGTCCGAAGATTCGGAGGATCGTCCAGAGTCCGGGAACATGTGGGGCCTCGGCCGGACGCTCATAGGCGGCAGCCAGAAAGGCGTACGCTCTCAGCATCTCGTCGACCGCTTGGTCCAGCCGTCGCTGCTTGATGCACGCAAGAGCGGCATCCAGGGCCATCTCCATATAGGCATTCACGTTCTTCGTCGCGGCCGCAATCCGAACTCTAGCTTCGGGTTCGACGGCGGCTTCGCCAAGCCACACGGCGAGGTCGGCGACGTCGGATCGAAGACCGCGAACAGGCGCTTCAGGCTCCGCCGGACGGACGAAGTGATGACCCTCGCTCCCTTCGAGGAGGTTCACGAGCTGCTGCGCGTGAAGATGTAGATCGCTGACGGTCGGCGCGTAGACGGCAAAGGTGGCAATCGACAAACCGAAGCGTAGTCTCCCGGCGAAACTCACAAGACGCTCGTCGACGTTTGATTCACCCGCGCGATCCGGCTGGGCATGGCCGACTGCCGTGACCATCGCCACCACGATCAGAAGAGCGATCATCGGTCTATTCCTACGCATCCGCGGCTCCTTTCGTTAGGATCTGAGTCTCTTCGAACTGCATCCGTTCGACCATCGTCATCACGTCATTTCCGAGTCAACGTCTTCCGACGCCAAGCGGTACCCGAATCCGGGAACCGTCTCGATCAAGTTGCGCGCTCCCTGATCGACGGCCGAGAGCCGACGGCGCACGAGGTAGACGTACTGCTTGATGTCCTTGGCGTCCGCGTAGGGCGAGTCGGGCCACACAGCCTCAAGGATTTCGGGTTCCGAGAAGACACGGCCCGGCTGGCTCGCGAGAAGCTCCAGCAACGTGAACTGCTTCGGCGTCAGACGAACGGGCTGTCCCTGAAGATGGACCGTCTTCTGTCTCCAATCGATCTGCAAAGCGCCGACGGTCACGATTGCGTCCTCGGGAAGATGTTCCTCGTGGCCCGGCACCCCCTCATGGCTGCCTCGGCGTCGAGTTCGCAATGCGACGATGAGGACGAGGAGCACAACGATGTCGAAGCCCATCGCAGCGCCCGACGCAACGGCGCTCGCACCGTTCGA
>JBARQW010000242.1:0-2366 GCA_049643905.1 Bipolaricaulia bacterium | reverse complement strand
AGCGAACCTACGACATCTACTCCCGACTTCTCGAGGACCGGATCATCTTCCTCCGCGACGTGCTGGACGACGATGCGGCCAACGTCGTCATCGCGCAGATGCTCTTCCTTGCGGCGAAGGATCCGTCAAAGGACATCAGTCTCTACATCAACTCGCCGGGTGGATCCGTGACGGCGGGGTTGGCGATCTACGACACGATGCGATACGTCAAGTGCGACGTTGCCACGATCTGCATCGGCCAGGCGGCGAGCATGGGCGCGGTCTTGCTCACGGCAGGGGCCAAGGGGAAGCGCTCGGCGCTTCCGAACTCGCGGATCCTCCTGCACCAGGTCTTCGGAGGAGCCCAAGGCCAAGCGGCCGACGTGAAAATCCAGACTGAGGAGCTTCTTCGGATGCGCGACCTTCTGATCAAGATCCTGTCCACCCACACGGGGAAGACGAAGAAACAGGTCGCCAAGGACACCGACCGCGACTACTTCATGTCGGCCGGGGAAGCGATCGAGTACGGCCTGATCGACCGCATCTTCCCTCCCCGCAGCTAGTTTCGGTCACGTTCCGTCTCGGGACGGTGCAGCGTCTTCGGCACGCTGCGGATCGGGTAGAGTGAGTCCATGCGAACCGGTACGGCCGATCTCCCTCTGCACTACGGGCGAGCGCCGAAGTGGCTCTTCGGGCGCATGACCAAGCTGGCCAAGGCGATCGTGGAGCTCGTCATTCTCGATTCTGGGCCGCGCGGGTTCTTCGAACGGATCAGCGATCCGGGATGGTTCCAGGCGATGGGCTGTGTTCTCGGGTTCGACTGGCATTCGAGCGGCCTCACGACGACGACCTGTGGCGCCATCAAAGAAGGAATCCGGGGTGAAGAGGAGAACCTCGGCCTCTTCGTGGCCGGCGGCAAGGGGGCGACGTCGCGGAAGACACCGAGCGAGATCACGGCATGGGGCGAGAAGACGGGAGTCGATGCCGACCCGCTGATCGACGCGAGCCGTACCTCGGCAAAGGTCGACAGCGCCGCAGTTCAGGATGGCTATCAGATCTACCATCATGTCTTCCTATTCGACAGAGACTCCAACTGGGCGGTCGTCCAACAGGGGATGAACGATGCCAACGGGATGGCGCGGCGCTATCACTGGACCTCATCGCGTGTGAGCGACTTCGTCTGCGAGCCGCACGCGGCCATCTGCTGCGACGCGAAGGCGCCGGCGCTGAACCTTGTCGCGAGGGAGAGCGCGGGGGCGCGTGAGACGAGCACGGAAATCGCGTCGCGGAGGCCAGTGGCCCTAGTCTCCGAGCTGAAGCGGCTGAAGAGCCTAAAGCTTCCTAAACGACACGAGATCTTACTGGCTGACATCGCGCCGGAACGACTTCACCGGACCTTCGTCAAGACGTACGAGGCGCAACCGGAGGACTTCCGAGAGCTTCTGACGCTCTCCGGAGTGGGAGCGAAGTCGCTGCGTGCGCTCTCTCTCGTGTCGGACCTCGTCTACGGGCAGGCGCCGAGCTTCGAGGATCCGGCTCGATACGGGTTCGCGCACGGCGGGAAGGACGGAATTCCGTATCCGGTCGATCGTCCCCTCTACGACGGCACGATCGACATCCTCGATCGCGCGATCCGGAAGGCGAAGCTCGGCCAGCGGGAGGAGTTGCACGCGTTCCGGCGGCTCGATCGCTTCTTCGGCTCGAACCGGGTGGGAGGCAGTTCGGGAGAACAGACGTGAGACGGGTCGTACTCGTGCACTGGAAGGTAGGCGAGGCCGAGGCAAAGGCCGAGGTCCTGCGCGACGCAGGCTACGCCGTCGACGTCTTCTCCGATCCGAAAGCGAATCCGCGTGTGCTTTGTCAGGATCTGCCGGACGCGTTTGTCATCGATCTGGCGTGCGCGCCCTCTCATGGACGTGAACTCGCCGGATGGCTGCGCAGGCAGAAGGCGACACGCAGCGTTCCGATGGTGTTCATCGAGGGCGATCCTGACAAGACGAACCGCGTGCGCGCCTTTCTTCCTGATGCAACCTTCACTACGTGGGGCGCTGTCACGAAGGTCCTGCCTGAGGCGATCGCACAGTCTCGGAGCGATCCGATCGTGCCCGGGGCGATGGACGCGTATGTGGGAGCTTCGCTTCCCAAGAAACTCGGCATCGGCGAGGGCTCGGTGGTTGCGCTACTCGGTGCTCCGGAAGGCTTCGGGCAAGCTCTCACAGACCTTCCGCGGAACGTGCGACTCGTGGAGGGCCTCGACGTTGCTCCGAACGTGCTGCTGCTCTTCGTGACGTCGCAGGCCGAGCTCGAGGAGGAGTTTCCGGATGCGGCGAAGCGGCTCGCCGACGGCGGGAAACTCTGGATCTGCTGGCCGAAGAAGGCATCTGGAG
>JBARQW010000241.1:0-2713 GCA_049643905.1 Bipolaricaulia bacterium | reverse complement strand
ACTATCTCGGCCTCGCCTCCGGACGCGACATCGACAAGTTCGCGGTTGCGGGCCTGACAGCCGTGAAGGCTGAGCACGTCGACGCGCCGATTGTTCAGGAGTTCCCGCTCAACCTGGAGTGCTCGCTTATTCATACGCTGACGATCGGTCTGCACACGCTCTTCGTCGGCGAGATCCTCGACGTCAAGGCCGATGAGTCGATCCTGAACGAGAAAGGCCGACCGTCGATCGAGAAGCTTAATCCGCCGATCTTCTCCACCGGCGAGGCGGCGTACTACGCGATTGGCGAGGCCATCGGGCCTGCATTCGAGATCGGCAAGGGGCTCGTCGGCGAAGCCGAGTGACCGACTAGCTTGTCGATCGTCGGATCCGTCCTCACGCCGCGGTCTGGAACGTCTTGATCCAGGCGTGCTGCACTCGACGGGCCTCGAAACCGATCGCCTCGTAGAACGGTTCGAATCCACCCGTCATCGGAGCGCGGGTTGCGCCGAGCGCCTTCATCCGGCGGAGGCCCTCGAAGACAAGCTCGCGCGTAAGTCCTCGCCGTCTGTAATCTGGATGGGTGCCGAGCGGCTCCAAGTGCGCGACGCGGCTGATCGCGTCATACCAGACGATGCAGCAAGCGGCGTACGTCCCGTCCGGCGAGACGATGACGAGATCGTTCTCCGTCCGGTAGTCGGGAGCCTTCTGCAACTCACGATACGAGAACGCCGACGGCCACTCTTTCGGATCCTCATGGTTGAACCCGCGACCGAAGATCTCGCGCCGCTTCTCGATGTCGTTCTCGTCCGCCATCGATAGAAAGCGAAAGCCCTCCGGAAGACTCGCTCCCGGAAGCTCGCCCATCACGTACTCCAGATGCCTCGACGTCGGCTCTGAACTTTGCTCGTAGCCTCGGCGGCTCACGGCCTCGAGCAGTTGCGCATCATCGTCATAGACCCAGATGTAGACGCGGTTCTTCTTCGGATCGCGAAAGCGCTTCTCGCAGTAGGCGAGCATCTCGTCCAGGAGATCGAGGTGCTCCGGGTGCCGCTGCACGAAGACCTCGCCAAATCCGGTGTCCTCGGGATCCGGCGTCTCGATGCACGCGACACCGACGATCTCTCCGGCGGCGCCTTCCCAAACCGCGAGATGCTCTTCCCAGAAGCGAATCGCCTGCAGGCTTGCGCCTTCCGTCGGTTCCTCTTTCCCGTACGCACCGAGAAACGGGGCGACGAAGTAGCGGGCGTAGTTCCAGCGCTCGATTCCCCAATTGACGGGGGCCTCGAACTGCCCGTACGTGTCGAGCAAGAAGTCTCGAATCCGAATGAAGTCGCGTTCCGCATCGTATTCCCGAAGGTTGGCTGTCACTCGGGCCTCCCGTAGTCGTCTTCGCGATCATGATGTGTGTTGTCTGACGGCGCGAGGAAGAGGTCGCTCGTGCCATCCGTTCTCGCTCTCTGCCAGTGCCGCGGAGTGACCCGAGACGACGGAGGTCAGTGTACCGTGCACCCTCCGGGTCTCAAGACAGAGCGGTGCTCCGCGCTACCACGAGGCTCGCCGGTGCGACCAACATCCTTCGTATGCGCAAGCCCGCGTACAATGTCGCCGCTTCGTGGCATGTTTGATGAGGCCGAAAGGATCGTGATTGCAGTGGACGTCCGACAATTCGCCATGGCGGAAAACGTCGTCGCGACCACTTCGCTGGCCGAGGAACTCCCGAGTCTCTTGGCGGCGTTCAACGACTTCCAGGCTCACATTCGCGAGCAGGCGCCGGAACACCTGGGGGGATTCGAGGATGCACTCCGGCGATCTCTGCGCGAGCAGACGCCGACTGACCGGACCATCCCGCCTCTCGATGCCCTCCCGAAGAACCTCGACGACCTCCAACGAGCCTACCTCGCATACGTGCTACATCTGCTAGGCAGATCGGGAGACGAGCCGGACCGCCAGTTCGAGATCGACCGAAGCGATGCGTTCCGAGCGCGCCTCTACCCGGCGTTCTTCAGAACCCTCGCTCTCTGCGACGTGCTCGGCAGGGAGCATGCCGTACCGCTGCTCAAGGACTACGTCGATGAGCGAACACGGAGGCTGACAACGGCGGACTTGACCCTCCAGGACTTGGACCACTGGTGGGACGAGCTTGTCGACCCGGATTCTCAGCTACCGACGAGCGGAGTCGCCGGCCGCTTCCACCGCGGGAAGATCGCCTTCCGCATCGATCGGTGCCTCTTGCACGAGGTGATGCAGCCGCTGAGCGACCCGCAGATCTCGTTCTTGGTCTGCTGCTACGGAGACACCGCGAACGTCGAGGCGATCAACCCGAACTTCAACTACGCCTGCCCGATGACGCTGGTCGAGGGCGATCCGTACTGCAACAAATGCATTCACGACAAGCGATTCGTGGACGCGATCGAGGATCCTTCACGGGAGTTCTACGACGAGCTGGGTAGAGGCCAATGAGAACGCCGCTCAAGAGCGGCTAGCTCTAAGGTACGTTATTCGGAGGCACAACGTCAAGGGCAACGACGCAACGGAAGGTCGCGTCTTGATTCGAGCGTCCAACGTCCGCCACCTTCCGCCGCTCCGAAGAAGCCGCGGATCGCGAGTTTGGACCGCCGACTGCGTGTTCTCCGCTTGCCTGAGGCCGTACACTAAAGGCCGATGTCACCCTCCAGGGATTCGATGTACTGGAAGTTCCGGCTCTACGGGTTCCTGAAGAACCTCCGGTTCT
>JBARQW010000240.1:0-1751 GCA_049643905.1 Bipolaricaulia bacterium | reverse complement strand
CCTGTTCGTTCTTCGAGTCATCGGCCCGGCGGCGTTTCCGGCGGGCGCGATTGTCGTCCCGCGAGACGTTCCCACACTCCGGGAGGCACTCCGGGACGCGCCCCCTGATGCGACGATCGTTCTCCAGACCCGGCCCGATGCGTATGCAGGCCCGGTGAGCGTCGACGTGCCGGGGCTTACGCTGATGGGGGTCGGTCGCGGTGTCGCCGTAGCAGGCTCCGGGAACGAACCGGCGATCACCATACGCGCCGACCGGGTCACCGTGCGCGGCCTTGAGATCGCGTCGGGCAGCATCGGCCTCCGTCTGGAGGGGTCCGAGTGCCGTGTCGAGGATCTCACCATCCACTCCGCTCCGATCGGGATTCAGCTTTCCGGTGCACGGCGTTGCGTCCTTCGCAACATCTACTTTTCGGGGGGGCGCGTCGGCGTGGAGTTCGTGTCGGCCGCCGGCAACCGCCTTGAGTCGGTCGACATCGAAGGCACCAGTGAGGTGGGATTCAAGCTTCTCCAATCCCGAGACAACGTGTTCGATCACGTCTCCGCTTCCGGGGCGAGCGTCGGTCTGTCCATCGAGCAAGGATCGGCGGGGAATGCCGTGCACGAGGCAGTGATTGCCGAGTGCTCGATCGCCGGAGTCGCGTTTCGCGCCTCCAATGACAACCTGCTTACGAACAGCATCGTGACAGACTCTCGGATTGGAGTGCTCCTTGAGGCGGTCACCGGGAACACGATCCGAGGTTGCACGATCGAGCGGGCAGCTGTGGCCGGTGTGTCTCTCCAGCAGGCGGCGCAGAATCGCATCGAGGAGACCAGGATTATCGATTCGGAGGAACACGGACTCGTCCTGTCCCAGAGCGTCGAGAACACGGTCTCCTACAACGCGGTTCTCGGGTGTGGGGAGGGCGGCATCCGTCTCGATTTGAGCGATCGAAACCTGATCATGGCCAATCGACTCACGGAGAATCCGATCGGCATTGCGACGGATCGTTCCGACGACAACCGGCTCCTGAGGAATACGATCGAGGGAAGCGAGCTGATTGGGGCTCTGCTCAGCGGCGGAAAGGGAAACCGACTGCTCGATAACGAGATTCGTGACGGGGCGCTCGGGATTGCCCTCGCTTCGGCGGCGGAGAGCGTCCTCCTCCGGAACAGGATCGAAGGGCAATCGGTTGGCGGGGTGTCTATTCTGGAGGCCTCGGAGGGGAACAGCGTGACCGAGAACGTAGTCCGTGCAAGCGGGTTCGGTATCTTCCTCTCGGGCGCGACCCGAGAGGATGTGCTCGGCAACCACCTTACGGACAACGACATTGGATTACTGCTCCTGCGTCCGGGTCCAGGGATTCGACTCGAGGGGAACGCGGTCGAACGAAACGCGATCGGCCTCGAGTTTGTCGAGAGCGCCGAGGCCGTCTTGGAGAGCCTCGCTCGCCTGGGGATCGATTCGGGCTTGCGATTGAGCCCGTCGGCGCCTCTGGTTATTACAGGGAACACGTTTGCGCACAACGAGGTGGCTGACATCGCCAATCGGACGGGCTTCCCTCTCTACGCCGGCGGAAACTGGTGGGGCGATGGCCTGCGCGGAGCGGAGGGAGCGACGACCGTGGGGCAAGTGCACCTGGAGGAGTCGGCCTGGAAGGGGACCGTCGCGATCGGGACGGAAGCCGGGAGTGCGCAGGTGATCCTGGGACGCATCTTGCAGTTCGCTCTCGAAGAGGCGGGGTACAAGGTGATCGATCTCGTCGGAATGGGAG
>JBARQW010000239.1:0-11690 GCA_049643905.1 Bipolaricaulia bacterium | reverse complement strand
CGCTCCAGTAGCTTCCGGACGTCGCAAGAGCGATCGACCTCAGTGTCTCCCCGGCCTCATCCTCCACGTCGATACCGACGACGTGCAGAATGATCGGTGGGTCCATCGTTGCCAGCATTGCCGCGATGACGTCGTGCTCGCCTCCGCAGTTCCCCTCGCCGTCGCTGACGAGAATGATCGTTCCTCCCGCCTCGAACTCGTTCGCTGCAGCGACCAGCGAGTCCGCAAGCGGTGTCTTTCCCTTGGCGTCGATCTGCCGAAAGGCGCCGATCATGTTGTTCCGGGCCGAGCCCGTGAACGGGGCGAGCGGGAAGAGGAGTTCGATGTCCTGGCAGCTCTCCACCTCGTTCTCGTGGTTGATTCGATGTCCGTAGATCATCAGGCCCACGCTTCCCTGTTCCGGCAATCCGGAGAGCAGGTCGCTGAGCGCCCCTTTTGCAGCTGCAATCCGAGTGTCCGTGTCGAACGGCTTGTTCATGCTGTTCGACGCGTCGAGAATGAAAACGACATCTTCCGGTGCCGCGCCGACGGCAAGACCGATGGAACATACAACGAGAGCGGTCACCGTCAGCGAAAGCAATCGTGTCCGCATTCCGTACCTCCTTACCGACTTGATCCGACTTCCTTACCGTGAGGATTCTAGCCGATGGAGGGGTGCGGATACTGTGATCTGGATTACAGATTACGCGGTTTCGAGTGGCTTCTCGGAAAGCGCTTCAAGGAGCTCTCGCCGCCGCCCGGTGGGGATCACCGCTTGAAGGAGGCTTCGGTTGACGCGGCCGCATCCGATCACGTCGCCGCGATAGCAGAGGGCAACGTGCCCATCGGAATGGGAGGAATCGAGCTTCCGACCGAGGACGATCGCTTCCAGCTCTTCGAGAGTGAGATCGACCCGAGAGGCGGTGATCCGAACCCCCAGGTGGATGAGGAATGCCGTCGTCGGCTTGAGGCCCTGGGGCGTCCGTCGAAGAACTCGAAGGCCTGGCGGGCGACGACAGGCGATCTCGAGGGCAGGCGAGGTGGTATCCGCCCAGATGTCGTCTCCGTGCTCGTGGAATTGGAGATCGATCAGGGTGTCGCGATCGACGCCGAACCGTTTCCCGAAGTAGTCGCGAGCCTCGTCACTCAACCGGTCGCTCGACATGCGCGATGAACCCCCCTCCGCTGTCCAGGTGATGCGGGTAGATCCGTGAGCAGGCCGCAATCTCGCTTGGGAAGGTCTCCCTCTCCCACTCGAGGATCCCGGGCGCGGCGGAGAACGGGAGTGCGGTGGGAAGGATGACGGCACTCCGCTCTCGCAAGAGGTGTGCGACGACGCCTTCGTTCTCCTCAGGGGCGAACGTGCACGTCGAGTAGACGAGACGTCCCCCCGGCCTGACCAGGTCGAAGGCTCGGACGATCAGGCGCTTCTGCAGACCCGAGAGGCGGCGGATCGCCGAAGCGGTTCCTCCGTTTCGAACCGACCGGTTCTTGCGAAGCGTCCCCTCAGCCGAACACGGAGCATCGACGAGGACGCGATCGAACTGCGCCCCGAGCGGGAACGACTCGCCTCGGTACTCGGTGACGGTGACGTTGAGCGCCCCGATCCGGTTGAGGTTGGCCAGCAACGCCTGCTGGCGGCGACCGCTCGGTTCGTTGGCCACGAGATGTCCGCGGTTGTGCATGAGCGCCGCGGCCTGCGAGGTCTTTCCCCCCGGAGCGGCGCAGAGATCCAGGACCGTCTCGCCCGGTTGCGGATCGAGAACGAGGACGGGGACGGTCTGCGTCGCTTCCTGGATGTAGAACAGGCCGAGCCAGTGCTCGATGCGCCGTCCGACCGGACGATCGACCTGCATGAGCGTCCCGTTCCACGAGACGTCCTCAACGCCGATGCCGGCATCACGCAGCCGATCGGCGACGTCGGCTCGACTGGCTCGAAGCGTATTGGCGCGGATCGAAGTCGGGAGAGGGAGATCACAGGTCTCCGCAAACAGGTTCCAGTGCTGGATGATCCCCCGGTATCGCGGGACGAGCTCGTGGGGGACCGGGCGACCGCGGCGGCTCATCTCAAGCGAGTCGATAGGACCCGGCGTGATCGATCTCGGGATGGGCTCACGATCCTCGCTGCGGAACGGGGAAAGAGCCGGTCGCAGGCTTCACAGTCGATCGGTCTCAGCCGCTCAGCCCTCTCGCTTCCAGTAAACGCGGACCAGCTGGTCTCCGTGTGCATGCTTGATGTCCAGGGATCCCTTGCACGCGCTTTCGATCGCCTTGCCGATGCGAAGGGCGAGGTGGCCGTTCGTGGTGGCGATTTCCGTGTTCTCACCGTCCTCCTCGATCCACATGATCCGTTGGAGGGGACGATGGGATGCGGCCGAGACCGCCTGGTTGCGAGCAATGCTGAGGATCTCTTTCTTGTGCCCGCTGAGGTAGTCCCCGCTCAGAAAGAGGAGCCCACCGGGGAGAAGGTCGATCTCCCGACGGCAGGCGGGGCAGTGGCTCTCATTCACACGATGCTCGTCGTCTTCCGCCTCCGCGGTCTGCCACCGTCCGTTTCGATAGACCAGATGGCATCTAGGACACGCTGTCGGCTCCGGGTACTTCCGCCCTTCATGATATGGGTCTGTGCTGCCTCCCCCAATGCGCCCGCGCTTCTCGCCTTCCCGCATGCACATCACCTCGTCGAGTCAGTGAAGACTGTGAATGGAAACGATAAGACCGGGACGAAGATTGCCGATGTCCCAGGTCTGTCGCTGTGATCGACTACTTGTTCTTGTCGGCAAGGAGGCGCTCGAGGAAGGCGGTCGCTTCGCCGACGGTAGAGATTTTCTCAGCTTCTTCGTCCGGAATCTCGACCGCAAACTCGTCCTCGAACTCCATAATCAGCTCGACAGTGTCGAGGGAGTCCGCCCCCAGATCTTCGACGAACGACGAGTCGGCGTTCACGTCGTCTGGTTCCACCATTAGCTGCTCACAGATGATCGTCTTCACCTTCTCCGAGATGTCGCTCATACCGAAGTAACCTCCCTTTCCTTGCGCTTTCTAGGGGTACAGTCCCCCGTTTACTCCGACCAGCTGACCAGTTATATAGGAAGCCCGTTGCGAAAGCAAGAAGCAGACTAGATCCGCGACCTCATCGGGTTTTCCTGGTCGCGCGAGCGGGATGCGATCTAGGTAAACGGACCGCACCGCATCACTCAGTTTCGTCGTCATCTCCGTCTCGATGAAGCCGGGCGCCACGACATTGACCCGGAGATTCCGCCCTGCAACTTCTTTGGCGACGCTTCGGCAGAAGGCGCTCACACCTGCTTTCGACGCCGCGTAGTTCGCCTGACCCGCGTTTCCCGTCTCTCCGACGACCGACGAAACCGCGACGATCGAGCCACCGGAGCTCTTCATGAGCAGCCGAAGAGCCGCCTGGATGCAGAGGAACGTCCCGGTCAGATTGACCCCGAGCACCTGATCCCAGTCGTCCTGCTTCATTCGCAGGAGAAGACGATCGCGTGTGATTCCGGCGTTGCAGACGAGGTGATCGATGCCGCCGAAATCCTCTCCGATCTTCCGGACTGCGAGTTCGACGTCGTCGCGATTCGACACGTCGACGCGCGCGAAGTGCGCTCGCTCCAATGCGCCTTCCCACTCCGACCCCGCTGCCTCGTCGAGGTCGAAGCCGATGATGGTCCCGCCCTCGGAATGAAGCCTCGATGCGATCGACTTCCCGATGCCACGCACGGCTCCCGTAACGACGCAAACGCGCCCTTCAAACTCGCCCATCGGCTACCTCCTCATACGTGACGAACTCGATGCGATCCGTGACTCTCTTCCCAAGACCCGTCAGCACTTTCCCTGAACCGACTTCAATGGCGCGTGAGACTCCCGCATCCACCAATCGATCGATCACGTCGACCCAGCGAACACAGGAGGTCATCTGCTTCCTCATCAGCTCCCGGAGACGATCTGCGTCCGTCTCAACCCGGCCGCTGACGGCGCAGGCGATCGGAACGGATAGCGGACCGAAGGCCGTACGATCGATCACGCTCGTCAATGCCCTCCGGGAGGGCTCCATGAAAGGAGAATGGAACGGTCCGGAGACTTGAAGCCGTATCCCCCGCCCCCCGACTCGCTCGGCCTCCTCGATCACGCAATCGACTGCTGCATCCGACCCTGAGACTACGACCTGTCGGGGTCCGTTGTGGTTGGCGATCACGACGTCGGTGCCAACCTGACTGCAGAGCGCGGCCACGGTCTCGAGATCGAGTTTGATGATCGCCGCCATCCCTCCGGCTGCGCCTTCCATCAGGCGTCCGCGTTCGATGACAAGCTCGAGTGCGTCCATCGCGGAAAGGACCTCAGCGCTCACGAGGGCCGAGTACTCTCCGAGACTGTGGCCGGCGACGAGAGATGGCGTCATGCCCGACGCGCGCAAGGCGATGTCTTTGGCGAGACTGTCGATCAGGATGGCTGGCTGAGCCGCGTCCGTTCGCGCCAGGCGTGCTACATCGCCCGACTCGATCCACGCTCTCAGTTCGAGTCCGTGTGAGGCGGCAAGTTCGAACAGGCGCTCGATTTCAGGCGAGGTCGGCGGAAGGGCCTCGGGGAGGCCTCCCTGGCCGGGGAAGAGGAAGGCTACACGTCTCTCCACGGCGCTAGATCCGCATCACCACGGCGCCATACGTGACGCCGGCGCCGAAGGCGGTCATGACAACGATGTCGCCGTCCTTGATTCGGCCGTCTCGCCGCGCCTCATCAAGGGCGATCGGGATCGATGCGGTCGACGTGTTGGCGACGCGGTCGAGGTTGACGATCACTCTCTCCTCCGGTACGCCGAGACGCCGAACGAGGGAATCGATGATCCGGGTGTTCGCTTGGTGAGGGATGACCCAGTCAACGTCGGTCAACGGGATCTTGGCTGCATCGAGCGCCGTGAGCGTCGCTTCTTCCATCATCGGTCCAGCGTGTCGAAAGACGCCGGCGCCTTCCATCTTCACGAAGTGGGACCTCGTCGCGAGCGTCTCCGAGCTTGCAGGCATCCGCGTTCCGCCGCCGGGTATGTGGAGGAAGAGCGTCTTCTCGGGATCGCCGAACAGGGCCGATGCGAGAACGCCCTTCTCCGGCTCGCCCGACTCGAGGACGACGGCTCCCGAGCCGTCTCCGAACAGGACACAAGTTCGGCGGTCTTCCCAATCGGTCACCCGCGACAGTGCCTCGGCGCCAATCAGGAGGACGCGGCGGAACAAGCCGGCGCGGAGGAGACCGTCGGCCACCGCCAAGCCGTAGACAAACCCGGAGCATCCGGCCTTGAGGTCGAAGAACGGGGCTGACCCAAGCCCCAGTCCCTCTGCGATGAACGGCGCGGATCCGGGGCAGATCATGTCAGGGAAGTTTGTCGCGACGAGGAGAAGATCGACGTCGCCCGCAGCGACTCCCGCGTCTTCGAGCGCGCGCCTACCGGCGATCACGCTCATCTCCGACGGCAATTCGTCGTCCCGGAGCAAGTACCTCGTGCGGATTCCGGTTCGCTGAACGATCCACTCGGCGGACGTCTCAACGCGGTTTGCCAGATCGTCGTTCGTCACACAAGTCTCTGGCAAATAGCTTCCGCACCCCGTGATTCTACTCCCCATGGGGCTCCCACCCGGCGATTCCTTCCGAGAAACGGTCGAGGAGGTTTGCACTTACCTGGTTGCATGCGACGTCGATCGCGCTTCCGATGGCAATGGCATCGGACCGGCCATGGGCGATGACCACGACGCCGTCAACGCCGAGTAGCGGGGCGCCGCCTCGACGCTGATAGGACATCGTTCCTCTCACTTGGGCGATCGAGCCGCTCATCAGGAGTGCGCCGAGCATCGCGATCACCCGACCGCGGATGGTGCGCTTGAGGAGCCGCGCCACCGCGGAGACGCCGCCTTCGACCGCCTTGAGGAAGACGTTCCCCACGAAACCATCGCAGACAACAACGTCGACGGGTCGATCGACAAGGACGCGGTGTGCTTCGACGTTCCCGACGAAGGGGAGGGGGCTCGACTCGAGGAGCGAGAAGGTCTGCGAGATCAGCTTGTTCCCTTTGCCCTCCTCGGAACCGATGTTGAGCAGGCCAAGCGTCGGTTGCGGGATGCCTACCACGTCTCGCGCGTAGGCGGCGCCCATCAATGCGAAGTGAAGCAGCTGGTCAGGTGTCGAGTCGCTGTTCGCTCCAACATCGATGACGTAGACGTCGGTACCGCCCACGGTGGGGAGCGCCGCGAGGATCGCAGGGCGCGGAATGGACTGCGTGCGGCCGAGCACGAAGATCGAACCCGCAACGATCGCTCCCGTGTTCCCCGGCGAGACGAACGCGTCGACCGCGCGGTCCCGCAGAGCCTCCAACCCCAGGACGAGAGACGATTGCTTCTTCTCGCGCACTGAACTGACAGGAGCTTCGTCCATCCGGATTACATCCGAGGATGGCAAGATATCGAACTGTCCTCCGGGGTTCACGCTGTGTTTGGCGAGCGCGCTCTCGATGATGTCGGCGTCTCCAGCGAAGACGATCTCCGCTCCCCGGCGGCGGCCTGTCAGGATGCCGCCCTTGACAAGCTCCTCTGGGGAGCGGTCTGCTCCCATGACATCTAGTAGAACTCGCATCGTGGATCACTCCGAGCTAGAAAAGCCAAGTGCCGAGGGTGGGACTTGAACCCACACGGACGTTTAGGGTCCACATGGCCCTCAACCATGCGCGTCTGCCAATTCCGCCACCTCGGCAACATGTGCCATGGTATCGAACACCTGGGGGGGTGTCAACGGATTCCTTTTCACCGAATCGCTGAGCCCAACCGGCCGCGACACTTGCCTTCCATGGGGAATCGCTCTATGATGAGGCGTTATCGAGACCGGTGGAATCAAGGAGGGGCGGAGGTGTCCGGATGACAGATAGGCGGCTTGTCCGTTGGCTGGGTGTCTGTGCAGTCTCCTTAGGTATCATCAGTCTGGCGAGCATTGGTATTCTCGCGGAATCGATGACCTATGCGGGGGTGACCTTCCCCCACGGCGATCTCGCTTTCGCCGATCGCGTGGTCGATTACCTCGCAGCGAGCTGCGTACGCGACGCCTACGACGATCCGGAAGAGGCGCTGGGGCCGCCCGATGCGCTTGCCGAGGGTTGCGGTGGCTGCGCCGGGTGCGGGGGGTGCGACACGCACGCGGTCTCCTTGGGCTTCAGACTGAGCATGCTCGATGATCGTGGCTTCCTCGTGATCGAATTCGTCAACAACGTCCTCATCGATGTCCCCGGAGACGACCTGTTCATCTACATCACCAACGGCAAGCCGTGTGAAGTCGAGGTCAGTTCCAACGGTTTTAATTGGATCCCGGTCGGAGAGGCCGTGGGCTGTCCCGCCTCGATCGACATCGGGCCATACGTCGGCGATGGAGACGAGTTTCGCTTCGTCAGGATAACCGATGTTCCGGCAGACGAGGACTCTTCCGATTGTCCCGGTGCGAGCATCGACGCCGTTGGCGCGATGGGAACGGGCCAGGAGGAGGTCTTCTTCGGCGAGGCCTCAGGCGGCCTGTCGATTCAGCCTGTCGGTCAGTTGGTCCTAGACTTTCGCCAGGGTGCCGATGACACGCTCCTCATCTTGCTGGACACCACAGGGAGCATGGCGGATCTGATTGGCGGACGACAGAAGCTCGAGATCGCGAAGAGCGCCGTGACGGGAGTCCTCGACCGGCTTCCCGCGGGGTCGACGGTCGGGCTGCGCGCGTTCTCCCGATGCGCGACGAACGATCTGATCTCACCGCTCGATGCCCCCCTGGAGATCTCCGCTCTGAAGGCAGAAGTCGAGGCGCTCGAACCGCGCGGCCTGACACCGCTCGCGTACACGCTGGAGCAGGCGAGGATCGATGTGGACACCCTTCCTGGCTCGAAGACGGTCGTCCTTGTCAGCGACGGGATGGAGACATGTGGCGGTGGCACGTCAGAGGCCGCTCGTGAACTGGCCGACGCCCACTACGGACTGACGGCCTACGTGATCGGTTTCGACGTGGGAGGAAACCTCGCCGCGCGTGACCAGCTCATCAGAATCGCCGAGATTCTTGGCGGGACATACCTCGACGCGGAGGATGCAGATCAGCTGAGCCTGGCGCTCAGCCTCGCCGCTCCGCTCCAGTACACGGTGACGGATGAAGACGGGAACATCGTCTACACCGGACGACTCGGCGATGCCGGCCCCGGGAAGCTCGCGGCGGGCACGTATACCGTCATCATCGACGCGATCCCTCCGATCG
Source organism: Bipolaricaulia bacterium (assembly GCA_049643905.1). GTDB lineage: Bacteria > Bipolaricaulota > Bipolaricaulia > UBA7950 > UBA9294 > CAZMYM01. Next base: position 3,443 of record JBARQW010000239.1, on the reverse strand, counting down.
TGCTGGAAGACGTCAAGATCTCGGGAGACGGGACGACGCGGATCGTGATCGGATCTGCCGGCGGCACGGTCACGGCGGAGGTGTTCGAGGACTAGAGGAACGCGCCTCCGTGAACGTTGAGGATGGCGCCCGTTGTGTACGAAGCCTGATCCGATGCGAGAAAGGCGACCGCTCTGGCGATCTCAGTCGCTCGCGCAAGGCGAGCGAGTGGGATCGTCCCTTTGATAGACTTCGTCGGAGGATGCTCTCCCGTCTCGACAAACCCGGGTGACACCGCATTGACGCGGATCCCATATGCGCCCTCAGTCTTTGCGAGCGACTTCGTGAGTAGGACGATGCCTGCCTTCGCGACGGCGTACGGGAGAGTGTTCGGTCTTGCGCGCAGCACCTCCGCATTCATGGAAGCGATGCTCACGATCTGACCCTCGCCGCGCGAGCGCATGTGCGGCAGGATCTCTCGACAGCAGAGGACGGTGCTCGCCAGGTTGTTGCGGAGAATCGCGTCCCACTCCTCCGGCGTGGTGTCCAGGAACGGCTTGAACAGGAACTCTCCGACGTTGTTGACGAGAAGATCGATCGCTCCCTCTCGCAGCGCCTCCTCGAACAGGCGTTTGACCTCGTTCACGCGTGTGACATCTGCTCTCACGGCGGTGGCGCTCGCGCCGCTCGCTGTAAGCTGCTCGACGGTGCCACGCGCGCGTTTCTCGTCCTTGACATAGGTGAGGACTACTGCGTACCCAAGACCAACGAGCTCTTCCGCGATGGCGCGTCCGATGCCGCGCGTGCCTCCGGTGATGAGTGCCCGCTTCTGTTCGGTCATCCTATTCCCCGGCTCGATGCAGCTCATCGATCACCGACGCCAGGTCGGTCCGAACGTTGAGCAGTCCCTCGCGAACGCGTTCTGAAGGGAGTGAGGCGAGGAGGAGGAGGGGATCCTCGTCGGCGATCTCAATGTAGTCGTCGATCTCTTCGATCACCGCGGCAAGGTGCTCTGCACCGGTGTCGCGTTCGGACGTCTCGAACAGGGCGACGCAACGCTGCAGCCGCTCGATCGCACGTCCGATCAATGTGAGAAGATCGGTTGTCACACTCGAGTCCTTCACTCTGATTCCCCCCATACGGGCCGATTATGCCTCAGTCTGTCAGGATTCAGTTCGCCACCTCGCTCTTCCCTTCGAGGTTCTCCTTCATCTCCGAGAGGATCCTGTCCTTCATCCGCGAGACCTGGCGCTGGGAGACGCCCAACTCATCGCCGAGCTCGGCTTGGCTCTTCCCGTGATAGAACAAGCCGCGGATGACCTGCTGCTGGATCTCGGTGAGCTGATCGATGGCGACAAGAATGCGCATCTTCATGTCGTGTGGGAGGTTGTCGGCCGTCGGCATCAGCTGTTCGATCGAAGGGGGGGATGGGTTCGGATCGCTCGCGCGTCGCTCCCGGTCGATCGAGACGTAGGTCATCGACTCTCGCCCCCGCAAGAGGGCGGCAAGCTGGTCCTGCGTCAGACCTAGGCGATCTGCAAGTCCCGCGAGGGTCGGTGGGCGCCCGTCCTCCTGGAATAGCGCCTCCTCGGCTTGCTTGATCCGCCTGTTCATCGACTGGACCCACTGGGGAATCCGGATGGTCGAGTGCTTGTCTCGGATGAAGTGACGGATCTCACCGCGGATGAGGTACGTCGCGTAAGTGGAGAAACGGACCTCCTTGGCGAGATCGAAGTTCGTGACGGCATTCAGGAGTCCGATGTACCCCGCCTGAATCAAGTCATCCAGAGGCTCGCCGGAGTGAAGGAACCGGATGGCGATCGACTTCACCAGCCCCACGTTGCGCCGAACGATCTCCTCCTGAAGCGTGACGACGTCGGGGGCATCGGTTCTCTTCCCCTCCGCCCTCGCCTTCTTCGTGGCTTGAAGCAAGTAAATCACTTCTTCGTTCGATAGAGCTATCAGAGGAGTCAACTTCGCCTCGTCCATCCGGAGACCTCTCAATCGATGGATGATCGCAGATCAGTATAGCGGCTCGCTCTGAAGAAGCGCCTCTACAAGGGCTGCAACATGACCAGAACGCAAACGAGGGCGGCAAAGGCGCTGAGGCGGAGAACGTCGAGCCACGGGAACTCAGGTGGGCGGATCCGGTCAAGTGGCGAGGGGCAACCTTGAACGGCGCAGTCGCCGATGGCGGCCCGCAGGCCGAACTCCGCCGATCGTCCTGCGCCGACGATCGCCTCGTCACCGACAAAAACGACGGGAACGGTCCCCGCCTGCACTTCGAATGCGCCGGCGAGCGAATTGAGCAGATCCAGCGTTCCTGGCTGAGAGATCTCGTATCTGCGAATGGCGGAGGGTGGAAGGTCGACCGCGAGCAGGGCGATCAGTTCTTCGACGATCTCGCAGCTCGAGCAGCCTTCTTCGTAGAAGACGAGGATGATCGGGTCATCGACTGCTTCCGGGTCAGCTGCCCCGGCAAGGAGAGTCGTCAGTCCCAGCACGAAAAGGATCGCTGCGAGTCGCCGCCTCATCGGACTCCGCCGGCAATCTGGGGAAGGACAGAGGAAGAAGCCCGGCCGATCACATGTACCCCAGCAGGACGGCGACGATCATCCCGACACCAAGAAGGAACATGATGGCGCCGGAGATGAAGTGCAGCTTGCCGAGTCGGGCGCTCCGCCACCGCTCAGCGCGCGCGGTGGTCGTGTAGCCGAAGTGAATCGCCAGCATGATGCCTACCAACGGAAGGACGAAGATGAGGTTATAGAAGAGAAGGTATAGCATCCCCTCCATCCGCGAGGTCGTCTTCGACAGGAGCGCCAGGATCGCAATGTAGGGACCGGAAGAGCAGGGAAGGAGGAAGAGTGAATCGAGTACACCGACCAGGATCGCCCCCGGAACGGAGACGACCGAGGCGGTCAACCGCTTGACGGTCGGACGCCACCGTTGCGGAACCTCGATGGTGAACCATTTCCCGTAGGCGAAGTAGTCCTTCATGTTCCACAGGCCGAGGAGAATCGCCAGCGACGAGACGGCGAGGATGAAAGGCCGCTGAACACCAGCGGACTGTATCGCCGTGAAGATCCCGATCCCCATCAGGAAGTAGGACACGTAGATGGCGGCGATGAAGGCAATCCCTATTTGGAGCGTCTTCCCCTTGCGTCCGGCGACGATCAGCGTGCCGAGGAGGAGGACGAGAACGGCGAATGTGCACGGATTGACCGAATCGGCGGCTGCCGCGAGAACGACGGCCGGGAGCGTGAGCTTCTCGGCAAGGCTCGATGAGGCAACGTCCGAGACCCGGTCGAGGGGAGACGGCGCGTCCTCTGCGATTGCGCGCTGAATCGCCTCCTCGAGCGCAATCTCCTCTCCTCTCCCGGCCGCTCGGTACGGCTCGCCGTAGAGCCCGTAGTAGGTTCCCCCAACCGAGGCGACCTCTCCGATGAACATGATCGGAACGG
>JBARQW010000238.1:0-1762 GCA_049643905.1 Bipolaricaulia bacterium | reverse complement strand
TGGCCGAGCCTGTCAGCAGAAACCGCCCGGGAGTCCGCTCGCGGTCGACGAGCGCCTTGATGGCCACGAACAGCTCGGGCACACGCTGCACTTCGTCCAAGATCATCGGACCGTCGTACGCTTCGAGGAAACCCAGCGGATCGCGCTTGGCCGTACCCATCGTTGTCGCATCGTCGAACGTGAAGTAGTTGGCAGGATGCAGTTCTCGCGAGATCTCCTGTACCAATGTGCTCTTCCCTGTCTGTCTAGCCCCGTGCAGTAGGACGACGGGTGTGTCGGATAGCGCCTCGAGGAGCCGGTTTGTGAGATTCCTCTTGAGCAGATCCATGGGTGCATACTAGCCGCTTGGTGGATGTTTTTCAACCACTTGGTGGATGTTTTTCGAGACTTGGCCGCCAAGCCCGAGGCCGTCGAAAGGAGAATCCCGCAACGCAAGGCTCCAGGCCAGGCACGATCTCTCGAATCGCGAGCGCTTGTTCATCAGTCTTTCGAGGTGGGAGAGACCGCTCTACTTGTACCGAATCCGCGGGTTGAGGATCGCGTACAGGATGTCGGCGACGAGATTCGCCAGCACGACGCCGAACACGACGATCATCGTGATCGCCTGGATCAGCGGGAAGTCCTGGTTGTCGATCGCCGTGAGGAGCAAGCGTCCGAGTCCCGGGTAGTTGAACACGTTCTCGATCACGATGATCCCGCCGATCAGCCACCCGATGCTGAGCGCGACGACGGTCACCGTCGGGAGGAGCGCGTTTCGAAGAACATGCTTGCCGACGACGACGGGCCACGGGAGCCCTTTGAGAACGGCCGTCCGGACGTAGGGTTTCCGGAGCTGCTCGGCCACTTCGGCCCGGGTGAGGCGCACGATGTAGGCCAGCAGGACCAGGGTCGCCGTCAGCGCCGGCAGCACGAGATACGGAAACACTTCGCCGAAGCCCGCGTTCGGCTCGATCGACGAGGTCGCCGGCAGGAGATGAAACTGGTGGGCGAGAAGGGCAATGAACAGAACCCCCGTGACGAACTCGGGCAGTCCGACGACCGACAGGCTCAGCACGCTGATGACGTGGTCGGGCAGCCGGTTCTCCGTCAGGCCCGCCCAGACCCCGAGGCCGATCGACAGCGGCACGGCGAACAACAGCACCACCCCCGCCAGCATCAGCGAGTTGCGAAGCGCGTCCATCACGCGCGGGCGAACGTCGATGTCCCAGGCGAACGATCGTCCCCAATCGCCCCGCACGAATCGGGCGACCCACGACACGTACTGCACGATCGCCGGGCGATTCAGTCCCAGTTCCTCGCGTTTGGCCTGAACTGCCTCTTCGGACGCGTCGCGCGGAAGGAGCACACGCGCCACGTCGCCGGGAAGAAACTGCGTGATCGAGAAGACGATCACCGAGGTCAAGAGCAGCGTCAGCAGCAAGAACCCGAGGCGGCGGAAGACGAATCGGCTCATCGGCTCCCTCCGTCAGAGCCGTCACCGAAGATCGGTCTCTGTAAGCGATCGAGATCCTCGGCTGGAATGTGGCAGCAGATCGCGTGTCCATCATCCACGCTCCGCCACGGCGGCGACTGATCGCGACAGATCGCTCCTAGGTACCGTGGACATCGGGGGTGAAACGGACACCCCGAAGGCACGTCGACGGGACTCGGAATCTCGCCCGACAGCCGGAGAGGCTCAACATCATCCCGTCGCCCCAACCCTGGAAACGAGTACAGCAGCGCCTCCGTGTACGGGTGGTACGGCGGCGAGAGCACACCGTCT
>JBARQW010000237.1:0-9231 GCA_049643905.1 Bipolaricaulia bacterium | reverse complement strand
ATGCAGGATCTTCTCGAGGCGCCTCGCTCAGACTCGCCGATGACGATGCTTCATCAGATGCTGCGATGCGAGATGAGAACACCGTAACAAGATGGTCGCACGCGGCGTCACCAATCGAGCCCAACACTGGACGGTCGGTCACTACACCGAGGAGTTCACGCGCGGTGAATCCGAGGGCGTGATCCGGAGCCTCCACAAGTCCGGCTCTTGGTTGATCGAGCCGCCGGAAGAGAGGGGCTAGCGTCGAACTCGATGGCGCGGTCAGCACGGCCGCGCCATCGACGAGGATCCAGAACTACGCCCCTTCTTCCAGCCATCGAGCCAGATCCGCCTGCAGGCTCTCTGCGGTGTGGATCATGTAGGGCTCTCCGAGCTTGAGGACCCAGCGCAGCGAATCGAAGAACTCGAGGCCGTGATACCAATGCAGAAGCTCGGGATCGAACCCCATCCGCTGGCAGTAGGCCTCCTCGGTGCCGCGGTCGCGTAGCTCGGGGACAAGGAAGAACGGTAGCATGAATTCGTAGATCGGGTCGCCGAAGCCCGCGTGTTGCCAGTCGATGATCCCGACGAGACGATCTCCTTGGACCAGGAGGTTCTCCGGCCAGAGATCGCCGTTGCTGAAACGGTCTGAGGGAAACTCCGGCTGGATCTCCTTCAGCCGCGAGTAGGCGGCCTCGGCAAGAGGATTCGGCTTCTCGAACATTCCATACGCGGCCTCAAGGACGTCGAGCGCCGACTCGCCTCCATCGAATCGCTCCACAGCGCCGGAAGGCAGATCCTCCGGCGTGATCGACTGCACCGCACAGACGGTCTCGATGTACAGGGCGTCGGCCCACGGTTCGTTGGCCTTCATCGCGTCAAGGAGTGGCTCACCTTCAATGAACGTGCTCACGAAGAGAGGCGTTCCGAGATCCGCGCCGTCAGGATCCCAATGAAGAAGAGACGGAGAGGGGAGAGGATGGTTCTCCAGCGCCCTCAAAGCGGTCGCTTCATTGCTGACGCAACTGCCTCCGAGCCGCACCAAGACGGATCGGGGACCGTTGTCTGTCTCCAGATCGATGCGCCAGGGCGTCTCTCGCGAACTCTCGCCGAGCGGCGTCGCACGGATCGACTGGACAGGTATCCCAAGAACGTCGCCGAGAGTGGCTGCTAGATCCTTCTCGCGAACTGGCAATCCGGACGGTTGTGATGTCATGGTCTACTCCTAACTCAAACAGGAACGGAGAAATTGGAATGGTCATGTGGAACGAAGGAAGGCGCCGACTCGGCCTGATGGTAGGCGGACCTCGAAGTGCCCGCAAGCTCTCTGCGCGTCGTGGCGTTCGTCAGCCGACGTCTTCGCGTGCAGGCTGAGCACTCTGCGAGTGACGTCGTCGGATGATCCGCCCGACGAGCATCAGCAAGAACCCGAGGCTCGCGATTCCGGCCATCACGAGAAACATCCCGCGGAAGTCGATCAGCGGGATGAGGACGCCGGCAACTGCAGGGCCGGCGAGCCCGCCCAGGCCGCGGGACGATTCGTAGAGACCGAGCATCTGCCCCTGGCGCTCTTCCGGTACGAGATCGCCGATGTGCGCTGTCGCCCCGACGTGAAGCGAGCTGAACGAGAGGCCAAGCAAGATGTAGCCGAGGACCATGCCGTAGATGTTCGGGACGATCACGAAGCTGCAGGGTGTCAGGATCGACAGGGCGAAGCCGAGCATGAAGACACGCCGGCGTCCGATGCGATCGGCCAGCCGGCCGAAGGCGATCAGAGCGAGCACCTGTGTCAGCGTGTTGACAGATGCGACGACCCCCATCAGGCTGGGCGAAATGCCCAGCGTGTCCATGTAGATGTAGAGGAGGGCGAACGCACCAAAGACCGCCATCTGGCGGAGGGCCAACGCAAGGTAGAGATCCCCGAGTCCGCGGGAGAGGGCTTCCTTCCACGCGTTGGATCGCGGAGCACGCTGCACCGGATTCTCTGCGGGAAGGCGCGCGATGAAGGCCAACGCGAGGAGCGGGAGGATTGTGGCCAAGCCAAGGGCGGCGCGAAATCCGAGCCATTCGAGCAGGAAACCGGACGACACCGCGCCGAGTGCGAAACCGAGTGCGCGTGCAGATCCGACATATGAGAGGTTCTTGCCCCGCCGTTCCGCCCGACTCGATCCCGAGATGATGGCGATCGTGACGGCGCCGAACCCGGTGAAGAACAGAGCGCGGGCGAAGCTCGTTCCCAAGATGACGCTCGTCGGCGGTAAGAAGACGAGAAGCCCGATCGATGTCGACAGCCCGATGATCAAGAAGAAGAGGAGGCGCTTGCGACGTACGTGATCGGAGATCGGCCCCCACACTAGTCCTCCGATGAGCATGCCGGCGGCGTTGATCGTGGCGACCATGCCGATCCAGAACGTCGGGACGCCTCTCGACTTGAGGAAGAGTTGCAGGACGAGCCAGAGGAAGTGAATCGACGCGGAGATGAAGACCATTGAACCGGCAAGACGAATCGCCCGGCGACGTCCGCCGGGCTGCTGTTGCGACGAGGGTTCCACAGTGGCGAAGAGAGTACAGCGCTGTGCCAGCGTCATCCACGCGAGGCGGAAAGAAACGCAGGAGAGTCGTTTGGGAGACTCAAGCGGATTCAGGAGAGAGGATCGTCCGAGACCGAAGCACGGGGGTTCTCGAGTGGGGAAGCAGGCGCTACGTCCTGCGCAACTGATGTTTCGCTCGCGCTCCCTGACGCCCGAGATCGTCCAATCAGGATGCCGCGCGATCTCACCTCGATGCAGGGAACGCAAGCGCTCCACGCAATGCTCTTCGCGCCCGACCTGCGGGGCCTCAAGCCAGCATGCTCTTCAGCGACCCGACTGGCTGCTGCATCTAGCTCGAGTAGGAATCGCGCGAGAGCCTCTCGATCGCTTTGTCGATGTGGTCGATGACGAAGGGGTCCGTCTCGCCCGGTCGTGCGTCCTGCAGGCGAGGGATTGCGCTTGGGTCGCCGATCGAGCCGATCATCATCGCCGCCCGCCAGCGAACCTCGGCAGAAGGGTCGCCCTCGAGTGCGCTCAGCAGCGCTACGAGGGCCTCGGTCCCTCCAATCCGTCCTAACGAAAGGGCGGCCTCCTTTCGCACATTCTCAGAACCTTCCTCGAGTACCGGAAGAAGGAGGATCACGGTCTCGTCGCTCCACACGCGTCCGAGTGCGTTCACTGCTTCCCACTGCCGCCAGTCAGTTGCCGTGAGGCCCGCGTGCAGTGCGGGGACGGCGTCGAGCGCGCCGAAAAGACTCAACGTCACGGCGCAGTTCCAGGCGATCGTGGAATCATCCTCGGCCAACCCTTCGACCAGGCGCGGAACGACGGAACCATCGTCCAGGTTCGTGATCGCCCAGTTCGAGCGCCACCGGGCATGCACGTCAGGGTCGCTCATCGCCACGAGAAGAACAGCGTCGGTCGCTCGCAGGTCTCCTAGCGAGCCAAGCAGGTTCACCGCCTCCCACCGCAGGAGCGCGCTGGCCGACGTTGTTGCTTCGATGAGAGAGGGGACTGCTGTCGCTCCGAGCGACAGCAGTCCCTCTCTCGCCTCAGTTCGTTGGCCCGAGTCCGCGCTTGAGAGCTGAAACATCAGCTCAGCGATCGACAGGCCGTGGCAGGCCACCGAGCCTGCCACCGCGATGATGAGACACACGACGAGTCTCAGACGCATCGATCCGCTTGCACAGTCAATCGCTACGGCGAAACGGGGATCTTCGCACGCGCGCTCTCGCGGCCCTCGGAATCCGTCTGCGTGACGTCAACGGCGGAGTACGTCACGTTGCCAGTCGTGATCGTGAACGAGAAAGCACCGCCCGCGTCGGCGATCACGGTGTTCGGCGGCAGACCGACCGGCCAGTAGATGGTGACCACCGCGTCGGGCGCCACAGCCCCGGCGGTTCCGGCGACGGTCGCTTCCCAAGGAACGCTCGGAAGTGGGCCGCCTCCCATAGTCAGCGTGATCTTCGAGGCGTCCGGAGGGGCAGGATATCCCAGAAGCTCGCGGAGCAGAACCTCTATGCGATCGTTCGATTCTTTAAGATCACGAATGGCAGCCGCATTGGTATCGGCCTTGGCTTCGAGCGCCGCGAGCGTGTCATCGAGCCACGTCCCGAAGTCGTCAAAAGGGTCGGATGGGATGGCGAGCTGGAACTCCAACCATGCCTTAAGGCTGTCGGCCTTGACTTCGAGTGCATCAAGCTTCGTTTCGAGCGCGGCCGTGTTGCCTCCGAGATTGATGATCAACTGGTTGATGTTGAGGACGAGTGTGTTCATCTCCAGAATAACGACGTAGAGGTCGATGCTGGTGATCTCGGCGGGCTGCTCCAATAGCAGATCGATTTTCGCCTCGAGCTGCGCCAGCTGTGCCCATGTGCTGGTTTGCGGCATCGGGTTCGTGTCGTAAGGCCCTATGCCAATCGGCGTGCCATGGGTGAGTCTTCCAAGCCACCAGCCCAAGCCGTCCAGCATGCTGCGGAACTCGTCGAGAACCGTCCCGACGCCGTCGAGTTTGGCCTCAATCTGGGCCATCTCCGCTGGTGGCTCCTCATCGGACCCGCCAGGATCCACGATTACTCCAGGGAAGAGATCGAATATCGACCCGGAAGTGCCGCCCGTACCTGTTCCGGTCAGGGTAACGAACTCGCTGAGTGTGCGTGGCGGGAAGCCGCCGACTGCCGAGATCGTGAACGACCCCTCGTAGGTCTGCGCGGCGGTCGGCGAGAACATGACGTTGAACGTGTGCGATTGCCCCGGGTTGAGGGGAAACGACAATGGGCCGTCAATCGCGAACGGAGCTGCCGGCGGAGAGATCGTCACCGCCGCTGCAGTTCCGCTGTCCGCCGATAGCGTGTACGTGAACTGCACCGTCCGCGACTGCCCAACGGTCGTGTTGGGGAAGTTGATCGTCTGCGCGCCCGTCACCACAAGCGAGCTCGTGGCCAGGAACACGGAAATCACGACGGCCGCCAGGATGTACGCGGTGGATCCTCGTCTTCTTTTCATCGTCCTCACCTCCGGAGGGTGTCCACACGAGATCGCCACGTTGGCGATTCACAAGCAACGTTCATAGACACATGGGAACTAGTAGCAGAAAAGCCCTCACGGTGTCAAACGCGAGAGGAGAAGGTCTCGGGCAGACACTGATCACGCCAGTACCAGCCAGCGCGAGAGCAACGAGTCGGGTCGGCGCTGCGAAGCGTGGCAGAGACGTGGAATTGGGGCATTCGCAGGCCTCAGCCCTGGGGGAGCGTGCCGTCGACTCTGAGGTCTGTGATGAACATGTGGCCCGGGGCATGCGTGATCATCAGCGGGATCTCGGTGTGCAGGGCTACGGCTTGGGCGCTGACGCCACAGGCCCAGAAGACGGGGATTTCGCCGTCTTGGATCGTCACGGGGTCTCCGAAATCGGGCCGACAGAGATCGTCGATCCCGAGCTGATCGTGAGAACCGATCTGAATCGGCTCTCCGTGTGCCGATGGCATGCGGCGCGTCAGATCCGTGACGCTTGAGATGTCGGTCTCGCGGATCGGCCGCATGGACACCACGAGCGGGCCGGAAAACGTTCCCGTGGGGTTCATCATCCGGTTCGTGATGTACATGGGCACGTTCCCGCCTCGCTGAAGATGTCGGACCGGTACTCCGTGCTGCTGTAAGACGCTATCGAACGTGAAGCTGCAACCGATCAGGAATGCGACGAAGTCAGCGTGCCAGAGCGTGACGATATCAGTCGGCTCTTCGATGAGTCTTCCCAGCCGATAGAGCCGATAGCGAGGCAGGTCGGTGCGAAGGTCGGCCGATGGCGCGAGCTTCACCGGAACAGGCGATCCGGGCTCGGTGACACCGAGGAGCGGCAGCGCCTCAGGATTCGCCCGACAGAAGTCGTGGAAGTCTTCGGCGAACTTCTCTGGCAGCACGACCAGGTTCGCCTGGACGAATCCCGGAGCGAGGGATGCCGTCGGCCCGGTCCACTCACCGGCCCGGATTCGACCGCGCCCATCTTCGGCGGAACTTCGATGATCCTTCTGTTTCACGATTCCTCTCCGTGCTGCGTTTCAGGAGACAGAGTCTACCGATACTCAGGGACACCGACGAACGTCGAGTGCGGCGCGGGCAGGCGCCTCTTGATTGACTGCTCTACGATCCCTAGTCTAGTCGGAGCGAAGAGACGAAAGGATGGATCAGAGTGGAAGATCGGATGGTTGCCTACTGCGGGTTGACTTGCACGGACTGTGACGCCTACAAGGCGACGCAGGCGGAGGACATGGAGGCGTTGGAGCGAATGGCGAAGGAGGCGACCGAGCAACTTGGCGAGGAGATGACGATCGCCGACGCGATGTGCGACGGGTGTGTCTCGACGACCGGTCGTCGAATCGCGTACTGCCACGAGTGCGCTATCCGACTCTGTGGCGTTCAGAAGCACATCGAAAACTGCGCGCACTGCGACGACTACGCGTGCGAGAAGATCGACGGCTTCTCCAAGCCCGGCTCCCCGCAACGCAGGACGCTCGACGACATCTGGCAGTCCCTGCAAGCACAGGGCTGACCTCGGAGTGCAAGGGCGAGAAGAGCCGGCTCGGCTGTCGGAAGGAGATCCAGGCCGCTTTGACATTTACGGTCGAAATCGCCGGCAGTGACTACTCGACGGGTGTTGCCTCCAGGTCCCCCAGCAGGTCCTCAAGGAGCTTGTCGAAGTCGACAGCGATAGCGACCTCAAGAGACGGACCGCCAAACGCAGGGATCGGATAGCTGTAGGCGGCTTCTTCGGCCTTCCACGCGCAACCGATGGTGAAGAGATACCCGGCGCGAAGCCTCAGATCGAGCCAGTCGAAGACGGCCCCGTGTGTGGAGACGAAGGGTTCGATCGCGTAGAGCCATCGATCGAGCTTCGTGCGAAACGGGATGAGCAGAGCATCCTCGAAGGACTCCGGAAGATGGTCGACAAGCGTCAGGACCGAGGTCCCGCCGCCGAGCATGACCCCAAACGCGATCGAAGAGAGATCGCCAGTCGATATCCCCCACTCGAGGAGGCCGCCCCCGAACGTGAACGACATTCGCGCAATTCGCGCGTCGACCCGCGCCGAGGTCTCCCCACTGACCATGGAGAATCCTACCCGGGGACCCTCAGCGAATCCGATCGTCGTCCCCTGCCCGAAGAGAGGGACAACGGAAGGAAGTTCAGGGTAGGCCGCGTCATCGAGCGCCTCGTTCAGGCCTGAGAGGTCAGCGTGCCAGAGCGCACCCGAGAAGCCGCTGAAGAAGTAGTCCGGTTCGAAAGCGAGCGGATCCTGAGCTTGCGCGCAGGCTCCCACAAGTAGAAGGGTGCTGATGACGAGTGCCAGTCTTCTCAACGTCATGTCGGAATCACTCCCCTGATGTCACGTACACGTCCAGGATCCGTCCGAGGACGATCAGATGATGGTCGCCCTTCGGGTAGTACGTCTCCAGCACCTTGCCCGCCTTATCGGTGAAGTCGTCGCGCACCTGCTGCGTGCGAGCGATGATCTCGCACTCGTAGTACAGACCACACTCTTCGATGATTGGCGTGTCGATCGTCTGTGCGAGAACTAGCGTCAGTCCCGCCTCGGCCGCCTTGTCCATGTCTCGGCCGGATTCCGTTCCGCACAACGCCAGGGCTTCCTTCAGCTCGCCGGGACGTGGGACGCAGACGGCGAACGTTGACGAGGAAGAAACGCACTTGTGCGTGTAGCGGCTCTCGCGAATGAGGACGGTCATGACGGGCACGGACCAGACGATGCCGACCTGCGCCCAGCCGATCGTCATCGGATTCGCCTTTCCCTCCGCGTCCTTGGCGACGACAAACGTGCCGCCGCTCGATAAGGCGCTCTTCAGCCACTCGGTCTCTTCGTACCATTCGATCTTCTTCAAGTCGCTCCTCTCTCGCTAGAAGGGCCTCAATCCCGGATCGCCGCTAGCCCATCAACGCGCCGGCCATCTCGCGTGCCTGGTTCCCGTGGGTGTTCGGCAGGCGCTTCGGCTCGGTGCAGTTTGGGAAGATCCAGACGCCGCGATCGTCGAGCTTCAGGTAGTCGGCGAGCCGCGGAAACGCTAGCTGGACCGCGTCGGCGTTCTTCTCGATCCCGCCTCCGCAGGCAACGAGCAGAGCCGTCAGCTTCCCTTCGACGAACGATCGGTGCTCTGGCGTTCCGTACTCGCGCGCCAGGCAGAGCGTGCGATCGAGGAGGGGCTTCAACTGCCCGGCGTAGCTCCACATGTAGAGCGGCGTCGCAAACAGAATCGCGTCCGCGGCGAGCATCTTCTCGAAGACGCCCTGCGCGTCATCCATCTGGACGCACCCTGGTTCCTGAGACGATTCCGCGCAGGCATAGCAGGCCGTGCAAGGGCGAATCTGCAGCTTGGTGACGTCCACTCGGTTAATCGTGTGTTTCTTCTCGCGGAGAGCGCCCTCGACCCACCCCAAGATAGCATCTGTGTTTCCGTCGGCATGCGGGCTGGCGAGCAATGTGAGAACGTTCATCAGCATCTCCTCCTGGGGCGACTCTACGAACTTCGCTGCGGGGTCGCAATGCGGGGCGCGCCCCCGCGCGGAGCCGATGCGGGCTTCAGATAGCCGAAGAAGACCGTTAGGATACTCCTGACATGAAACTCTGGTGGAGTTGTCGGCCGAGGAGCAGTTCCAGCGGACGAAGTGGGCGATGGGCACGTGCACGGTGGTCGCGCTCGGGCTTGCCCTCTTTGATGTTTGGACTTGGGCCCTTGGCCCAGCAATCTTCTACATCGTCTACGCCAGGGCGCAATCACGTGCCTCACAGGATCGCAGGAGCCGCATCTAGGGACTCAGTGTCGCAGACAGGCCGATGAGTAGCGACTCGCTGGCCCTCCCGATCCTTGAGATCTCTCGAGAAGCCTGGCGGAGCTTCCCTGAGAGGCACCCTCGTCGGACCGAGACTCATCCGCTACAGTAGACGCATGACTCCGGGTAGGCAGGATCTCTCCTGGCTCGACGACTTGAATTCCGAGCAGCAGGCGGCCGTGACGCACCGCGACGGGCCGCTCCTCGTCGTCGCCGGCGCCGGCACGGGTAAGACGAAGACGCTCGCATACCGTGTTGCCTATCTGATCTCGCAGGGCGTCGATCCGGGTCGGATTCTGCTGCTCACGTTCACTCGTCGTGCGGCGCATGAGATGCTTCACCGGGCAGCGAATGTCGTCGCCCGTGGCACTTCGGCGACGGGGCGCG
>JBARQW010000236.1:0-24695 GCA_049643905.1 Bipolaricaulia bacterium | reverse complement strand
ACGGGTCTGGGAAGTGCGGCATCGTGCCGTCCACGGATTGCGCCAACGTGGTTTGGGGGCGCCTGTTCGGGATTGACGATTGGGATCTGGTGGCGCTCGACCGGGCCGAGGGGGCCGGGTCCGGCTACGAGCGGACGACCGTCGTCGCGCTTGCCGAAGGAGCTTCCGTGGAGGCAGTCACCTACGTCGCGACCAGAATAGACACAGACCTCCCCTACGAGTGGTACAAGCGCTTCGTCCTTGCCGGAGCGCGGGAAGCGAGGCTCCCCGGCGCGTACATCGCGTGGCTCGAAGAGGTCTCGACTGTGAGAGATCCTGATGACGCGCGACGGCGTACTCAGCTGCAGCTTCAGGCCGAGATTCATGGATCTCCGCCCCCATAGCGCGTTCGGGCGTCGAGACCCGCCTTCTTAGGATGGCTCGGATTCCAGGAAGCGCTTCACGATTTCGGGGGTCGTCTCGTCGTCACGGATCGGTTGGCGCAGCGCGGCGAGAAGAACTTCGGCCTGATCGGGCATCCCAGAGGCCGCTCCGCGCAGCAGGGATTTCGCCTCCTGCGGCTCGATCTCGGGATGGGGCTGGATCCTCCAGATCGGGCGATCACCGTATCGGATCACCTCGACCACGCACGCCTCGCTTGTCGCGAGGACCCTCCAGGGTGGCGGGGGATCGACGGCCTCGTCGAAGTGCAATCCGAGTGCGTGCCATGCTTTCGGGGCATCGGCGAAGAGCGGATCCTCAGAGATCATCTCGATTCGGATCCAACCGACTTCAGGCACCGTTGCGCGGCGAACATACTCGGGACCGGAGAGAGCGGTGACGAGCATCTGATGGCCGAAACAGCTACCGAGGATCGACAGATCGCGGGCCGCCGCATCGCGTACCGCCTGCGCCATGACGTCGAACCACGGGGAGCGTTCGACGATCGAAGCCTCCGATCCGGTCACGATTACGTGTGTGTATCCATCGAGGGGCGGAACCGCTTCACCGGAGGGAAGGTGGACCGCATCGTACTCGACGTCGTCGAAGTGCCTCGCCCAATGCTCGACCGGACGGTAAAAGTCCCGATCAATCGCTCCGTCGAGGATCAACACGCGTCTGTCCATGAGGCGGGAGTATACCGTGGTCCTTGGTCGCTGGGTATCCGGCTGTGCATCGACCACTCGGATCGCGACAATCTTCGCGAAGAACAACAACTTCTGACGGGACGGTGATCCAATGGACACAATCGAAGCGATTCTCACGCGAAGGAGCATACGAAGCTTCCGGGACGAGCCTGTCTCACAGGATCTGATCGAGACGCTCCTCAGGGCAGCGATGGCCGCGCCGTCGGCCGGGAACGAGCAGCCGTGGCATTTCATTGCGGTTCAGGATCGAACAGTCTTGGATGCGATTCCGACGGTACACCCGTACGCCCAGATGGCGGCCGAGGCTCCCCTGGTCATTCTCGTCTGCGGCGACACGACCCTCGAGAAGCACAAGGGATTCTGGGTGCAGGACTGCACCGCCGCCGTCCAGAACATCCTTCTCGCCGCCCACGCGAGCGGCCTCGGGGGCGTCTGGTGTGGCGTTCATCCGTCTGAGGAACGCGTGACCGCCGTGCGAGAGCTCTTGTCGATTCCAGCGCACGTCGTCCCTCTCGCGCTCCTCGTGATCGGCCATCCGAACGAAGAGAAGCCGCCGTCCGATCGTTTCGACGAGAGCAGGATTCACCGAGACTGCTGGACCCAGCCGTGATCGAGTACCGAACGCCAACACCCGAAGAGCGCGACACGTTCCTCGAGTGGATGCGCGAACACATGGCCGACACGATCGATGCGGTCATGGCGTTCATGGACCTAACCTGGGAGGGATTCAGCGAGCTCTTCGGCACGGTGGGCGAAGTCCGCGCGATCTACGATGGCGACACCCTTGCTGGTCTCTTGTGGATCGAACACCGGGAACGGGTTCTTCACATCCACGGGATTATCCTGCGTCCGGAGTTTCGCGGTCGAGGGATCGGAACGGGGATCCTTGAGAGCCTCGAAAACGAATTCGCCGGGGAGGTAGACGTCCTCGAGCTCGGCGTACGCACGTCGAACGAAGGCGCAATCCGCTTCTACAAGCGGGTCGGTTTTGAGATCGCGAAGCCGATCGAGAAGATCGGTTTCCTGGTTCTGTGCAAGCCGCTCGCCTAGACGTGTAGGCGCTTCCGTCAAGACGTCCTTCCCGGCAAGCGAAACATGTGACCAGCGATCCGATTGTTCACTGTTTTCAGTCTTGATTGAATACTCAGAACGACGTATACTCCCGCCTTCTTTGGAGGACAACGATGAATCCGAACCAACAAGCGCATCGGCAGTTCATTGAGAACGTGGGAGATATGATCGACGAGCACGGGTTTCCACACATGGCCGGGAGGGTCGTCGGAGCTCTTCTTGTCTGCGTTCCCTCCCAACTCACGCTCGACGAGCTGGCGACGGAACTGCAGGCGAGCAAGGGATCGATCAGCATGGCGACGCAGCTGCTTCTCCGACTCAGCGTGATCGAAAAGGTCAGCATCCCAGGGGAGCGTCGCCGCTACTACCGGATTAGACCCGACATCTGGTCGACGCTGTTCGCGCAGCGAGAGGAGCACTTGGATCGGCACCGATGGGTCGCCGAGCAGGGACTTCGCCTTCTCGAGGGGCGGGCGATCGACGCGAAACGACGATTGCTTGAGATGCTCGTCTTCTTCGATTTTGTCGCCGAGGAGTCGCCCGGGTTCGCCGAACGGTGGAAAAAGCGGCGGGACGCCCTGATGAAGAGACGAATGAAAGAAAACGCATAGGGAAGGATGATAGAGACCATGCGAAAGCGACTCGGACCGATCCTGGCACTGCTCGTTCTGGCGGTCGGCGTTGCCGCAAACGGGCAGACTGTGGCCCCGACCGAAACGACTCGGCTGCTGATCGTCGATGAGACGAAGACGTTCCTGTCGACGATGCGCGTCGGCGGGTTGGTCGGCGCGCTGAAGGGGTTTGGCTTGTTCCACGTCGATGTGCGACTCGCCAATGTCGAATCGAGCTGGGACGATCCGCTTGTGGGAGAGGTGCCGGCCCCGAGCCTCGAGCCGTATGACATCATTCTCGTCATACCACGTGGACTCGACAACGACTCGGTCGACTGGGTCTGGGTCATCAGCGACGGACCGGCCATCCTGCCTCCGCCGGTTCTCGGAGGCGTTGGGGCCATCGGACAGGTCGTGAGCCTGGTCTTCGAAGGGAACGTTCGACCGGTCGGCGTCTACGATGATCTCATGCCCAGCCTCCTCTTCGGGTTGTACGTGAAAGAAGGGTGGATGCGATGAATAGACTGATCCGTTTTGCGGTGGATCACCCGATTTGGACGATCGTCGCGACCGTGATCTTGGCTGCAGCACTGGCGTTCCCGATCCAGTTCATGAAACAGGAGACCGATTTCCGCGAGTTCATGAGCGACGACGATCCGATCATCGTCCTGCTCGACGAGGCCGAGGAACTGTACGGCTCGTCGTGGGGGATCATGGTGATGCTCCACAACGAGGATTCCGTCTTCAACGATCTGACCCTCACCAAGCTAGAGCGCATGACGGATGCCTTCGAGGCGATCCCAGGCGTCAAGTCGGTGTCCACGCCCCTCAACTCGCAGACGTTGATCGGGCTAGAGACGGCGATCAGCGTCAGGAAAGCGTCGCCCGGAGGCGTCGCACCGACCACGCCCGAGGAGCTTCAGATCTTCCGCGAACGGGTCATGGAAGATGAGAACCTCGTTGGCGGTGTCATCTCGACGGACGGCACGGCTGCGCTTCTGAATATCGAACTCGAGATCGGTGCCGACGAGTATGCGGTCACGCCCGAGATCGTCGATATCGTAGACGCCAATCGTGGGGACGGCGACGTCTTCTATATCTACGGAGACGCCTATTTCGATGCGGTGATGGAGGAGGCGATGTCAGGAGACCTCACGCTCCTCTTCCCGCTGGCGATCGTCGTGATGATCGCCCTTCTGTTCGTCAGCTTCGTGACCCTCCGTGGGGTCCTCATTCCGATCGCCATCGTGCTCCTCTCGGTCATCGTGGCCATGGGCGCGATGGTCATCCTGGGCTTCCCGATGACGACGATGTCGTTCATCGCCCCGATCCTCCTTCTCGCCATCGGGATCGCAGACGCGATTCATGTTCTCAACCGTTACAACGAGGAGACGGTCAAGGGCCTCCCGAAGCGTGAAGCGATCTTGAACACGATGCGCGAGATGAAGGGGCCGGTCGTGATGACGTCTCTGACGACGGCCGCCGGGTTCCTCTCGTTGCTCACGGCTTTCTTCGTGCCCCAGAGGCAGTTCGGCATCACCACGGCCATCGGCGTCCTCGCGGCGATGATCTTCTCCCTCGTCTTGATTCCTGCGATCTTCTCGCTCCTCAAGAAACCGAGAGTGCGAGACCTCACCAAGGGCCTGCGCCCATTGACCCGTGTCCTGCTCGCTTTCGAGCGAGCGATCATCGGGCATCGGAAGGCGGTCCTTCTGGTCGCGGTGATCGTATTCGGCGTGATGCTGGCCGGGATTCCGCGCCTGCGCGTCGAGACCTCGAATGAGGAATTCCTCGGCAAGGAGCATGAAGCGGTCCAGGTCCTCGATTTCGTCTCCGACTCCTTCTCAGGAGACATGAGCGTGATGATCGAGTTTGACACCGGCCGCCGCGATGGACTGAAGGAACCCGAGGTTCTCAATCAGATGCTGGCGCTCGAGGACTTCCTGCTCACTCAGGGGGTCAACAAGACCTTCTCGCTGACCATGCTCGTCCGACAGATGAACGAGAAGTTCCACGCCGACGATCCGGACTTCTACGTGATTCCCGAGGATCAGGCCGTCGTGTCTCAGCTCCTGCTCATGTTCACTTTCCAGGGCGGGAACCTTGGAGACATGGCGCTCGGCGACTTCAGCGCCGGAACGGTCACTGGGCTGTACAAGATGGACTCCTCGGGGAACGTCTCCCGTACGGCCGGCGTGGTCAAGGAGTACATTCGCGATCACTTCCCTGAGGACGGGGATCTGCGGGTGCGGATGATCGGCGCCACAACGCTGATGGACCGCGTTTTCACTCAGATGACGAGCAGCCAATTGGTCGGTCTGGCGACAACGATCGCCGCCGTCGCCGTCCTGGTCATGCTGCTGATGGGATCGATCGTCGCAGGCCTGATCGCCGCGATCCCGCTGATCCTGACCGTTACCTTCAGTATGGGGATCATGGCCTACACGGGGCAGCCGCTCGATATCATGACCCTGATGGTCTCGGTGGTCGCTGTCGGCATCGGCGTCGATTACTCGATTCACTTCATTTCGAGATTCCGGACCGAGTATCGAGTCGACAGAAACGCTGAGCGATCTTTGCAGGCGACGATCCGGACAACCGGACGCGGCATCACCTACAACGCGCTGACCGTGGCTCTCGGCTTCTTCATCCTGATCCTCGCGTCGTTCAAAGGGATCCGGACGTTCGGATGGCAGATTGCGTTGACGATGGGAATCAGTGCGCTGTCAGCGATATCGATCATCCCGGCGATTCTGGTTCAGTGGAAACCGAAGTTCCTCGCGCGGCAGCCGTGGAAGCGAGATGGACAGAACGAACGCTCGGGTTCCGAGTAGATGGTTCGAAGGAGGATGGACATGTTCAAGAACGCAACGATGATGGCGGCGGCCTTGCTCTTCATCGGCCTTGTCGGCACCGCCGCCGTCGGACTGACGGCGGACGAGATCTACGACCTGATGGACGCAGAGGCCGACGCGCTCGGCGAAGGCAGCATGGTGTCGATCATCAAGTTCTACAACGTGTTTTCCGATGGGAAGGACAACGAGTACCTCTTTGGTTCGTTGTCGAAACCGGGGAGATCGCTGATCTACTTCATCGAGCCATCGGATCTCAGAGGATCCGTGTTCCTGACTCACGAAGCCGCGACTGACGATGAGAGCAACCGGCTATGGATCTACGTTCCGTACTTCGGGGCGCAGCCCGGGAAGGAGCTGGTTACGGAGGAAGACCGAAGTGGCAGCTTCGCTGGCAGCTCTCTCTCGTACGAAGACATCGGCGATCGCGAGCGTCGCGCAGACTATGACGCTCTTCTCCTTGGCGAAGAGGAGCTCGTGATCGGTGAACTGGCCCGCTCTGTGTACGTCATCGAGTCCACCGCCAAGGCCGATGCGGATGTTGAGACCCTTCGAACGGTGATCTGGATTGATACGGAATTCCTCATCATGCTAAAGATGGAAGGCTACAACGATCTCGGGAACCTCGAGAGCACGATGGAGGTCCTCGCGCTTGGTGAGTTTGAGGGGAAGCTGACACCGGACGAGATGCTGGCGACGAACGTCTCCGACGACAGCTCGACGACGATCACGTTCCTCGATCGCCAGCGCCTGGATGAGGAGATTCCGGAAGACGTCTTCCAGTCGGAGAACCTCCATGCAATCGACCCGACGGCGTGGGGGTTCTAGTCCGGAATCGACACTGCGAACACGACAACGGGCCGCCCGCTGTGGGCGGCCCGTTTCTATTCCTCCGTCGACGGGGCTGGGGCATCGACGATTTCGCGCAGAGCATCGATGAGTCGCCGGGCGCGTCGATCCTCGGCATCCGCCGGCTCAAGCGCGATGGACGTTGCGACGGTTCGAAGCTCATCGAGAACACGAAGAGCAGCGAATGCGCTACGATGATTGGCGAAGCCGGGAGGGAGTGGACGGACCTCCTCATACCCTTCCAGCAGTCGGCTGCGCAGCTCGTCGCCGTTCTCTCGATCTCGAAGACTCCGCCCCATCGTGGCAAGATCATAAGCGTAGTAGCCCCAACGACAGCCGGTGAACCCGATCGCGCAGGCCGCGTCGTCTTCGAAGACAACATGCTCGGGCGTCAGGTTTGCGTGGATGAGCCCGGCAACGTCTGCGGCCGTGCCGAGGGTCGAGGTCGCCCTCCGAACGCGATCGGCGGCGTCTATGAGGAGGGCCTCCTCCTCCGGCGCAACGGTGCGGGACAACCGGACCGGGTCAATGCGCTCATCGAGAGCGTCGGGCTCTCGTAGCTTCAGCGCGAGCTCCCCGGGGAGCTCGAACATCTTGGTCTGTTCGTGCATTTTCCCGATCAAACGGCCGACGTCACACGCTTGCGTTGCCGTCCACTCGGGGAGGCGTTGGCCGCTGACCCAGCTGAGCATGGCGGTCTGACGAAAGCCGGATACACCGGGTGTCGAAAGGCTCTGAACCAGCTCGCCGGTTCTCGTCAGCACGGGCTCGGGAACGAGCAGTCGAGCCTCTCGTCGAAGGGCCGCAAGCCAGAAGAGCGTCCTCAGGATCTGGCCTCGGTCCCATCCGCTCGGGTAGAGCCGCAGTGCGTAGGAAGTCCGCGTCTCCGGATCGGAGACCCGATACAGGACTTGTCTCTCGCAAGATACCAGATCGAGTCGAGGCTCCTCGATGCCGTAGGCGGCGAGGGCCTTCCGAGCGAGGCGCTCGTACGGCGCCGCACTCTCTTGCCACCGAGACTCCTCGAACAAGTTCACGGGCGTCCTCCTCCTCTCTGTGTGGTAAACGTATGCCACGCGAGGACGAATGGGCAAGGCCGACATTGACTCGCCCCGTTCGTGTGAGATCCTGCTCGGCGGCGGATCGGCGACTACGATCGGGATCGTTTCCGGAGGAGCCATGTTTGAAGAGACCGCCTGCTACTACGACAAGATCTGCGCCTTCAAGGACTACGCCGCTGAAGCCAGGACGCTGATCGACATCGTGGAAGGAGAGCTCGGCGATGCGCGGGGTCGACTTCTCGACGTGGCATGTGGGACCGGTAGACATCTCGAGCTTCTGCGGACGTCGTTTGAGGTCGAGGGGCTCGATCTCTCGCCCGAGCTCCTAGAGGTTGCGCGTGACCGCCTGCCCGACGTTCTGTTTCACTGTGCCGACATGCGGGATTTCAGGATTCCTTCTCGCTTCGATGTGATCGTGTGCCTGTTCAGCTCGATCGGCTACATGACCACGCTAGACGATGTCGTGCGCGCCGTTCGCACGATGGCCGACCATCTGGGTTCCGGGGGTCTGGTGATCGCGGCCGCCCTTCTCGAGCGCGTGATCGAGGCAGCGCGGGCGGAAGACGTTCTGCTGGCGAGTCTTCACGCGACACGCATCGGTCGCGGGATCTACGAACGGGCCGGCTTCGAGATCGACGGGAATCTCCCCGAAATGCGAGTTCAGGTAAAGCAGCGCGCCTACGGCTTGAGCGGCTTTCGGAGCGAGTAGAAGGTCTTGTTCGGGCGGTAGCCGAGACCTTCGTAGAGCTGGAGGGCGCCGGTCGGGTTCTGTGTGTCGACGCCGTGGGCGGTTTCGGTCATCCCATTCGCCCGATGCATCTTCATGCTCTCGGTGATCAGGGCCTTGGCGATCCCCTTCCCACGCCAGGGTTTGAGGACGCAGATCGACTCTGTGTAGCCTCTTTCCCGCTTGTATTCCTCGTTCTCCTTCTTGTTGACGAAGTTGAGAACCGTGCCCACAACCTGATCCCCATCCCAGGCGACCTTCCAAAGCTCGGGACTGTAGGTCGGTGATTCCCGCCACTCAACGAGATCCTTCTCCGTGAACCAGTTTGTCTCGCCCCAGTGATCGGCGAACGCCTCGGAGGCGGCGGCAAAGATCTGCGGCGCGTCGGCGTCGGTGACCGGCCGAACCTCGATTCCCTTCGGAAGCGGTGCAGGCGCTATCTCTTCCGCGAGCGAACGGACCATCTCGTAATCCCAGCGGACGGTTTCGTATCCCGCGGATTCGTAGAGGTGGCGGGCATCGTGCTCGTGCTCGGAAGCCCAGGATTGGAGGAACTCGGCGCCCTCCGTCGGATTTCCGTCAGACACTTCGCGCGCTCGCGCTTCGAGCCAGCGGAGCATCGCTCGGCGGATGCCTTTGGCGCGCCAGTCGGGAACAAGGTTGGTGAACAGAGAGAAGATCCGGTCCCCTCTTCGCTCGTCCTCCCACCACGTGCGCCCGTAGCCGACAAGCTGCTCGTCCATCTCGGTGAAGATCATGTCGGTGGACGGATCGCAGTTGCGGAGATGGCGATAGTCTCGGGTGATGTCATCCATCGACGGGGACCATTCATCCTTGTCGGCGACCTTGCAGAAGTTCAGGACAACAAGCATCAGCGGGTAGTCCGATTCACCTCGGAACGAGCGAAAGGACAGGCCCGCGATGTCCGGAGCGTCCGGAACGACGATGGAAAGGCCTTTGCGTTGATCGGAAGACATTGTGACTCCTTCGTGATTGGCGACTGTGTGAATGAGAAACGACACAACAGCATCGAGAGGTCCGGGCGTCGATGTCGATTGTAGGTGCGCGCACATCCTCTCGCAACGGCAGGGGCGAGTTGTTGTGCTTCCTACGGAACGCTCGCCTAGGGGATCGCCTGCGACTCCCCGGGATCGGTCAAGATCTCGAATCCGTCGGGGAAATAGTCGACCCGGTAGACGCGGAGCGACTCCTCTTCGTCCCCGGAGACGAACCCGAGGAACTCCTTCTCCTTGGCGAGGAGCGTGCTCTGGCCGAACCCGCTCGTGACCACGTACGCATCGACGGACAGCACAGCATCGGCGACGCGAATCTCTACATCAGGGATGCGCTCCACGGTCATTCGCGGCACGGCATCGGGTCCCTGATCCTCTTGATTCGGCGGTCCCCCGAGAACGAGGAGGTCGAAACTGGCGATGCCGCCCTCTTCTCGGAGAGGGAAGAGGACGGGGAGAAGCGCGTAGGCGCCGAATGTGCCGATCACGAAGGCTCTGTCGACGTCGAGCTCGATCTCGGAGTGCTCTCCTCCGCTCAAGATCACGGCGCGGCCGTCGGCGATTTCGGAGTGGACAGTCCGATCGAACCCGAGAGGCGCGTCGAACGACGCCTCGTAGAGGCTCGGCCGGAGATCGCCATCTCCAACCAACCTCTGCTCGAAAGCGATGTTGATCGTCGCGACGAGAACCTTGAACCGGAAGTGTCCGAAAGAGGTCAAGGTCATCGCGTCATCCGCGATCACGAGTTCGTACGACTCCTCTCCGAACGAGCGACCATCGCCCACGAAGGCCAGCGTGCCGGACGTCGAGAACGAAGCGGAATCGTCCGTCGGATCATCGACCACTGAGGAAGGTGGCTCCGATGTGCGATCTTCCGACGCATCGAAGGCCGAAGGATCGTCTGGAACGAGCCAAGCTTCCGGTAGGTCCTTCCGTTCCGCGGAGATTGGCGAAACGGAGAGAGGAGGGGACGAAAGCCGTAGAGCGAGGAGAAGCCCCCCAACGACGAGGGCCAACACGCCCATGACGATCAGCAAGACGACCTTCCACCTCTTCCTCATTCTGCGCCATCTCCTCTGTTTTTCGTGAGCGCCCTGTCTACGGTACACCATGTTGCGCCGCCCCTATGTTCTTCCTGTGAGGATGAGGCAGAAGTAGAATGGGGCGCCTGTGTTCGGGAAGGAGCAGAACGTGAGCCGACGAAGGATCAGGGCGTGCGCGTTGAGTGGTCTCCTTGTCTTGGTTTTCGTCTTTCTTATTGTCTCGGCCAATGAGCTGGATCGACTTCCCACCTCTTGTTTCGTCGTTCATTGTGAACCGACGCGCGCGAACGAGCCTATGTTCGCTGAGCTCACCGAGCTTGTCGCGCTGGCCGATCGATTCAGCGTCCCGCTGACGATCGACTTCACGGCACAGTGGGCGGAAATGATCCTCGCGGCAGACGAGAAGCTGGCCGTGGTTTCGCGATGGCTCGATGCCGGTCACGAGATCGGCGGACACCATCATGCGTACTGGGCGACCCTCGATCGTGGGTCGCAGTGGGATGGTTACACAAGCACGACGGTCTCGGCATTGCTTCCGGCGGATCGTGAAAGGTACCGAGGGACGATGGCCGACTACATGGAAATCCTGAGCGAGCTTCCCGGGGAGCGTACTTCCGCCTGCATGGGTCTCTCGGACGATCGCGATCTGGGAGACTGGCCGTGCGAACTCGGGTATGGGACCTCGGGGCACACGCTCGAGGACGCGGCCTCCGAGCCATACCGCGTAGACTACGGAACCTGCGAGGCATGGCAGATCTCGCACGGACTGATCCTCCAAGAACAGGGAACTCTCCCCACGTTCTACGAGCAAACAGGAGAGGACAAGGTGTTCGTCGTGGTCGGGCACGTCTACAACTTCGCCGAGGATCCGCGCTTGTTCGAGTTCTGGTTCCGGTACCTTCACGCGCAGGATTCGGAGGGAGCGAATCGGCGGACGGTCACTGAAGCGATCGAGGAGCGAGTGTTCGATGGACCGTGACCGCGAGCCCCGCAAGATCGACGTCGACGAATGGCCGCGCCGCGAGCAGTACGAACTCTTCCGATCCTTCGGCTTCCCGTACCTGAGTCTCACGGCAGAGGTGGACGTCGCGCGCCTGCGACGTTCGTTGAGGGAAGCGCGCGTGTCGTTCACGGTCGGATTCGTTCACGCAGTTGCGCGTGCGGCAAACGCAATCGCCCCTCTCAGGCAGAGACTCCGTGGCGACGAGGTCGTCGAGCACGACGAGGTTCATCCGGCAATCACGATCCTTGGTGAAGACGAGCAGTTCCGGTTCTGCTCCCTCCGGTACTGCGACGACTTCGCGCAGTTCGCCGGAGACGCTGCAGAGCGGATCGAGGAGGCCCGACGGGCGCCCTCGCTTTGGGCGGGATCCGATCGTGACGACTTCCTATACATCACGGTGATCCCCTGGGTCTCTTTCACGGGGTTCGTCCATCCGGTTCCGCTCGATCCACCGGACTCGGTTCCGCGGATGGCGTGGGGGCGATTCCGGGAAGACGGCGGTCGCATCATCATGCCGCTCAACATCCAGGCACATCACGCGCTGGTCGACGGGATTCACGTCGGTCGCTTCTACGAGCTCGTTCAGGAGAGGATCGACACGTTCGAGTGAGCCCTTGCCTAGTTCGCAGGCTCCGCGATGAGGTCGTAACCGTCCGTGTCGGTGATCCGTACGTTGAGGAATTGACCGGCCTGCAGGCCTTCTCCCCTCACGAAGGTGACGCTGTCGACGTCAGGCGCTTGGATCCGGGTTCGCCCGATCCACACGCCTGGATCTTCGGTCTCTCCGTCGACGAGGACCTCGCATCGATCTCCGATCTTCTCGCGGCCCTTGGCGAAGGCGATCTCCTGCTGGGCGAGCATCAGATCGCGCACGCGCCGGTTCCGCTCCGCCTCGGAGATCTGGTTCGGGAAGTCGGCCGCCGGCGTCCCCGGCTCCCGTGAGTAGGCGAACGCGCCCAGGTGATCGAATCGAAGTTCCCTGACAAGGCCGAGGAGCGCCCCGAACTGAGCTTCCGTCTCTCCCGGAAACCCGAGAATGAACGTCGTTCGGATCGCGATTCCAGGAACACGCGACCGGAGCGTCTCGATCAACCGGAGCGACTCCGCCTGCGTCACTCGCCGGCCCATTCGCGCCAGGATCTCGTCATCGAGATGCTGCAGCGGCAAGTCGACGTACGAGCAGAGATTGCTGGTTCCAGCGAAGGCGTCGATCAGCTCGTCCGAGAAGTGGGCCGGGTGAGCATACAGAAGGCGAAGCCAACGCAGATCCTCGATTCGCGCAAGATCGTTGAGGAGACGGTGCACCGGATAGGGTTCAGTGAGATCGCTTCCGTAGTTCGTCGTATCCTGGCCGATCACGTTCAGTTCTCGTACGCCGCCGTCGACGAGCAATCGGGCTTCGCGGAGAACGTCGTCCGGATTGCGGCTGCGGAACCGGCCCCGGATCAACGGGATCGTGCAGTAGGAACAGCAGTTGTCGCACCCTTCGGAGATGCGAAGGTACGCGCTGTGCGATGGTGTCAGGAGCAGGCGCGCGTCGTCGTCGTCCTCGGCGCGGAGCCCACAGGCGGCCACAATCTCCGCCTGTCTCTCGAGTCCGAAGAACCCATCGACCGCGGGGAGCGCCGCACGCAGTTCTTCGGCGCCGCGTTCGACGAGGCACCCCACGACGAGGAGCTTCCTCGTCGGATCTTCCGCCTTGTGGGTTGCGAGACTTCGGATTGTCTGAAGCGATTCGGCTCTTGCCGGGGCAATGAAGCCGCACGTGTTCACGATGATGACGTCGGCCTCTTCCGCAGCCGCCCCGACGAGGCCGCCGGCCATGGCAAGGCGCGCGAGCAGCCGCTCCGAATCAATCAGGTTCTTTGCGCAGCCGAGGCTTGCCAGATGGATCTTCGGTCGACTCTTCACGATGAGACCTCGCCTCCTGAGGCGGGCTTCCTCCGCCACTGAACGAGCGTTGCGCCGGCGACCACGACGAGCATCGCCGCGATCTGGATTGGGAGGAGTCGTTCTCCGAGCGCTCCCCACGCGATGAGTGCCGTTCCAACGGGCGAGAGGTTGAGCATGACGTTCGCCTCGACCGCCTGGAGCCGCTGCAACGAGTGGTTGAACAGGAGATACGCGAGGAGCGTGTTGACCGTGGCCAGCCCGAGGATGATTCCCCACGCGTGAAGCGGCATGGCCGGGATCCCCTCGAGGGCAGCGGCGATGACCAGCAGGACGCCCCCCCCGATTCCCAATGGGATCGCGGTCAGCGGAAGCGTCGAGACGGAGCGATCGCGGGCAACCTCCCGTCCGAGAACCGGATAGACGGAGAAGCTGACGGTCGAGACGAGCAGAGCGCCCCACGCGAGAGCGTTCCCGGCCACTTCCATCCCCCGCGAGAGGAACAGGATGCCCCCTCCGATCGCCCCCGCCATTCCGATGATCAGGAACAGGCGAGGACGCTCCTTGAGTCTGACGATGGCGAGAAGGAGAACTGGAATCGGAATCAAGCAGAGGGCGAGCGATCCGGTCGTCGCCGAGATTGTTCGTAGCGCGTAGAAGAGAGCTCCGTTGCCGATGGTGTACTGGGTGAGACCCATCAATGCGAAGCGAATTCCATGTTGGCGGACGACGGCGAGCGGGCGCGGCGTCCGCAGGAGCACCCACGGGAGGAGCATGAGAAAAGCGATGAAGTACCTGAGCCCGGCGATGGTGAAGGGCCCGGTGTAGCGAAGGGCGACCTTCACGGCGACGAAGGACGATCCCCAGATGAGCGCGCAGGCGAGGGTCTCGAGGATCGCGACGAAGTGTCTCGCTCCGTCATGGGGGGTCAGTGTCCTGTCGGTCGACATGGGCAGGATGGTACCGCCCGGTCCTGCCGGCCACGAGTGGCTTCGGGACCGCAGCCTTGGTGAAGGACGGTCTCCTGGGTAGAATATTCCATTATGGAATATAAGCCTTCCGGTCGTTCCTTCGCCGTCGATTACGCGGCGCTCGGTCTGCTGACCGAACGTCCGATGCACGGCTACGAGCTCCGCGAGCAGCTAAGGCGGGGCCTCGGTGCCCTTTGGCGGATCGCGTCAAGCCAGTTGTACAGCGTGCTCCATCGACTGGAACGCAGAGACTGGATTGCCTCTCACGTCGAATCTCAGACGGGACGTCCTTCACGGACCGTCTACGAGATCACGCCGAGCGGGGCCCGTGCGTTCGACGCGTGGGTCACGGCTCCTGTAGAGCATCTGCGGGATATACGCGTCGAGTTCCTCGCCAAGGTCTACTTCCTGCGTCGGGCGACTCCAAGTCGAGTTGCCGACCTTGTGGACGCGCAAACGGGCCTACTCGAAGAGCTCGAATCGTCGCTCACCCGCCGCGGGCGGCCTGAGAGCGATGACGTCGGTCTCGATGGAATCATGCTCTCGTTCAGGCAACAACAGATGCGAAGCATCATCGAGTGGCTGAAGGAGAATCGAGACATGCTGATGAGGATGGAGGAAAACGAATGAAAGACTTCCGCCGGCTGGCTGTTGTACTGGCAATCTTGCTGGTCGCTGCATCGGGTGCAGTATCCGAAAGCGATGTGGTTGAGATCGTGGATCAGACCGGGCGTGTCGTTCGGGTCGAGCAACCGATCGAGCGGATCGCCAGCGTCTACGGCCCGGGAACGTACTACGTGTACGCCCTTGGCGTTCAGGCTCGACTCGTTGCCGGCTGGTACGTCGGCGTGAAGAGCTTTGAGAAGGCGACAGAGGCGATGATCCGCTTCGAGCCGCGTCTCGAAGAGCTACTCCTCTTCGGGGATCCGAACGTGGAGGAGTTCGTCGCCCGATCGACGCAACTCGTTCTCCTCGATGGATCGCGGCACGGCGCATTTGCCGAGCAGATGGCCGACCTCGGCGTCCCGGCCATTCAGTACATTGTGGAGACGCCGGAGGCGCTGAGGGATGCGGTTCGTCTGACCGGCCGAGCGCTTGGATCCGAGGCCAGCGCCCGGGCTGAAACCTTCGTCGCCGACTTCGATCGCATCTTCGAGACGACTGCAGAGGATCTCGCCGGTCTCTCGAACGAGGATCGCGTCCGCGTCCTCTTTCTCGGGACCGCTCCCCTCCGCGTGGCAAGCGGGCAGATGTACCAGACGCGTTTGATCGAAGCGGCAGGCGGTCTCTCTGTGACGGCGGATCTGTTCGGCTATTGGAATGACGTCAACCTCGAGCAGGTTCTCCTCTGGAATCCCGATGTGATCCTCATTCCGCCGTACGGGGACGTTCAACCTGTCGATCTCCTTGAAGATCCTGACTGGCAAGCGATTCAGGCCGTTCGGGACGGCCGAGTACATCGGATGCCGCGGCTCATCGCTCCGATTGACACGCCGGTTCCCGAATCGGTCCTCGGCGTCGTCTGGATGGCCGACGTTCTCTATCCCGATCTCGTCTCCCTCGATCTTGCTTCCGAAGTAGAGCACTTCTACACGCGCTACTACGAGTTCGTCCTGTCCGATGATGATCTGGCTCTGCTGACGACACGATGACGCCGACGCGGGGGCGATCGGCCTGGGTGCTTGCCGCGCTGACCCCGGTGCTCCTCCTTCTCGCGCTCTTCATCGGACGCTACGGGATCCGGATCGAAGAGACGTTCCGCGCCCTTTTCGCTCCGGAGAGCGTCCCGGACGTTGTCCGTGCCCTGATTCTGCGTGTTCGCCTTCCCAGGGCGCTCGCCGCCGCTTGCATCGGGGCGAACCTCGCGGTCAGCGGCGCGGCCTTTCAGGGGCTCTTCCGGAATCCGCTCGTCGACTCGCGCATCCTGGGCGTCAGTTCGGGGGCCGCGTTCGGTGCCGCGCTCGCCCTCCTCGTTTCGGCCGGAACGTTCGGCTTGCAGGCGTCGGCGTTCGCGTTCGCACTTCTGGCGGTTGGGCTGGTGTGCCTGATCGGACTCCGTTTTGGCTCCGCGCCGCTCATCCTCGTTGTCGGGGGAATCCTGGTCGGAGCGCTCTTCAACGCGCTTCTCGGGTTGATCAAGTACGTCGCGGACCCGCTCTCCAGTCTTCCCGCGATCACATATTGGCTGTTGGGCGGGCTGAACGACGCTCGATGGTCGACGATCGGCCCGCTCCTCGTGCTCACGGGATTGGGCCTCGTCTTCTTCCTCCTCGTCCGCTGGCGGCTGAACGTGCTGACGCTGAGCGAGAGCGAGGCGTCAGCCCTTGGGGTTCGCGTGCGCGGCTTCCGGACCGTCGTAGTCCTGGTCGGGACGCTCCTCATCGCGGCTTCGGTGGCGGTCGGCGGAATCATCGGATGGGTCGGACTCGTCGTGCCGCACGTGGCGAGGGCGTGGGTCGGTCCGGATCACGGTCGTCTGGTTCCGGTCTCGCTCGCACTCGGCGTGGTGACCGTCCTTGTCCTCGACACCGTTGCACGTACCGCCCTCCCGAGCGAGATTCCGCTCGGCATCCTGACCGGGCTAATCGGTGTTCCCGCGTTCTTCCTGCTGTTCCTGCGATTCCTCCGCGCCAGGGGCGAGACGAGATGAAGCTGACGGCCGACTCGATCACGTTTGCCTACGTCGCCGGGCACGACGTCCTGCGCGATGTCACGGTCTCGGTCGACGCGGGAGAGGTGCTGTTCGTTCTCGGAGCGAACGGAAGCGGAAAGACGACGCTCCTCGACTGCCTCGCCGGTCTTCGCGCCCCGCATCGTGGACACGTCTTCGTCGATGGAGATCCGATCGAACGGATCCCGCTCAACGAGAGAGCGAAGCACATAGGCGTCGTGCCTCAGATCCACGAGCCGGTCTTCGACTACACCGTCGGCGAGGTGGTTCTGATGGGACGTGCCCCGCACCTCGGCCTCTTCGCACGTCCGGGACGCCGGGACCGGGAGGCCGTCGAGCGTGCCCTCGACGCGGTCGGCCTGAAGGGTCTGCGGGGGCGTGTCTACACAGAGATCAGCGGTGGAGAGCGACAGCTTGCGCTGATCGCGCGAGGGTTAGCGCAGGGGGCGGCGTGCCTACTGATGGACGAGCCGGCCGCCCACCTCGATCCACATCATCAGCGCGACATCTTCGCGGCCGTCTCGAACCTTGCTGCGGACGGTTTCTCGTTCGTCGTCACGTCCCACCAGCCGAACAACGCCCTGCTGTACTCAGACCGTGTGGCGTTCTTGATCGATGGACGCGTCGAGGCGTGCGGTGCCCCGGCGGAGACGATGACGGAGGAGGCGCTGGAATCTGCCTACGGGATCGATTTCGAGCTGATCCGAGGCGCCAACGGCTCCCGCGCGATTCTCCCGCGCGTGTCGCGGGGCGTGCGAAGCTAGGATTCGGCGGGCGCGTCCGGCGTCTTCTCGTTGTGGATGCGGGGTCGCAGCCATCTCCGACTCATCAGGAAAGGAATCGAGAGTGCTCCGATGATGACGTTCGACGCGGACATCCCAATCCAGATTCCGTCCGATTGCATCCCCCACGGGAACGCGAGGAACCATCCGAGGGCAAGACGGATCGCCAGGCGCATAACACCGAGGACCATCATCGAGACGTTCCACCCAGATCCGCGGTAAACGGCCTCAGCGGCGAAGAAGACTCCGAGGAGCGGCATTCCGGCGGCGAACAGCTCGATGAATCGCGTTCCTTCCCGAATGGCATCAGGCTCGTGGGGAAGGAAGAACGTGACCAACGGCGTGCGAAGCAGGTAGATGAAGACTGTCTCAACGATCAGGACCAGGAAGAGGGCCATGACGCCCTTTCGCATGAGCGCGCGCGCCCGATCCTTCAGGTCAGCGCCCAGAGCCTGACCGATCATCGTCGTCAACCCTATGCCGAGCCCGTTTGTCGCGATGAAGAGGAGGCCGAAGAGGCGGTCAGCGGCCCCGTACCCGGCGAGCGCGAACCTCGCATTGCCGAGGGAGCCGATGATCTTCATCAGCAGGACGAATCCCGCTGCCATCGCAGAGGAACCGAGTCCAGCTGGTAATCCGATTCTGAGTGCCTTCCACATCCAGCTCCCGCGGAGTCTCAGCGCATCCTTGTCGAGGTGAAGGCTCCCGATGCCTCTTCGGAAGAGGGCGAGGAAGAGGATCGTGGCGACGCCCTGGGAGGCAACCGTCGCAATCGCGGCCCCGAAGATGCCCATCTTCGGGAAGGGTCCCCAACCGAGGATGAGCGCACCGTCAAGGAGAACGTTGAGGAGTGTTCCACCTCCGTTGATCAGGAGGGGGGTCACCGTGTCTCCGGTCGCTGACAGCGTATGGAAGAAGAGGCCGGGGAGCATCATCGTCGGCATCCCGAGGAAGATCACCTTAAGGTAGACGGTTGCTTCTGCAGCGACCGATGCATCTGACACCAAGAAGGAAACGATCCGCGGTGTGAAAGCGTATCCGGCAGCGCCGAGGACAAATCCCGAGATGACGGAGACGGTGAATAGCTGGTTCATCGCGTAGTTCGCTTCACGCGGTTGCCCGGCCCCGAGATGTTGCGCGACGAGGGCGGTGACCGCCGCGCCCCCGAATCCGGTCACGAACGAGATGACGAGCCAGATGAACGGCCACGAGACCTGGATTCCGGCGAGCGCCGCTGCTCCGGTCTCCGGAAGCCGTCCGAGCATGGCGGCGTCGGCCACGTTGTAGAGAGCGAAGATCACAGAGGATAGGACGGCGGGGAACCCGATCTTCGCCATCGTGCGAAGGGCGTGTCCATGCAGAATCTCATCTCGATCAGGCGTCTTGAATAGCTTTCTCATGGTTGTTTGTTGAGGGAGATTGGGCCGTGGTGTTGCGACACCGACGCAGAAGACCCGTCTATTGTAACAACGTTACACGGGAAGTCCAGATACCCGCGAGGCGGCGCTCGCCGGAACCTGCGAGCGTTGCCTGAACAACGAGGAGCAGCAGAGCGTTGGTCCAAGGCAGTTGAGACGTGCAAACCTACCTGGCCGAAGCGTTGCTCGACGGCAACGTGGACGGTCTTCGACCATGCTGTGATTCGCCGATCGAGGTCACGTGTCACAGATCGAGGGGACGGGAAGTCGGGTTCGAAGCCCGGCTCAGGATGGCAGAGGAGCGGCTGTCGGCCCACACTCTCATTCGCAGTAGCTGACCCCGCAGGAACGGCGCGGCGCGCCCTGCGGAAGAACGGACGAAGAGAACGTGCGCCGTCGAGGATTCCAGATCCGGTGCATCCAGGAGCAACGTGAGAAGAGATGTCCGGTCGACGAGGAGGCCAACTGAGATGCCAGTCGTGCGTGTGTTCGTTTTCGTCCTCGTGGGCCTGGTCTTGGGATTCGTTCCTGCCATGGGAGAGGAGTCCGCCGACAGCTACGAACTGGTTGCCGAGATTCGGATGTCCGAGCTGGGCGATTGGGACGATGCGAGGACCATCTTTCGATCTGCAACGACCAAGGACGGGTTCGTTTACGTCGCCAGTCGCGGCGATGTCCTTCATGTTTTCGACTGTCGCGAACTGGGCGAAGAACACGACGTCACTCTCTTCGATGAGCC
Organism: Bipolaricaulia bacterium; assembly: GCA_049643905.1. Classification (GTDB taxonomy): domain Bacteria; phylum Bipolaricaulota; class Bipolaricaulia; order UBA7950; family UBA9294; genus CAZMYM01. The sequence continues at coordinate 4,867 of JBARQW010000236.1, read as the reverse complement.
GATCCGGCAGATCGACCTAGACCCTGGGAACCACAACGGTCTCCTGAGAAGGGGCGACCTCCTCTACGTCTACGGTTGGAGTGGTGGACAAGTCTTCGACGTCCAGGATGCATCGACGCCGATCGCCGTAGGAACCTTTGGAAGACGGAGCGAGGAGGTCTTCCACGTGGCGAGTCACGGGAGCTTTCTCATCACCTCAGGCTACGAGAAGCTCGTCGTCTATTCGCTCGATGTCCACCCAGCATACCCTGCGGTGGTCGCCGAAATCACGATGGAGGGCGGCTCGTACGCGTACGCCTCGGTCGTCGTCGGGGAACGACTCTGCGTGTCCGGATTCAGAGTCAGGAGTAGCGGAGCCATCTCGTATTGGCTGGGAGTTTGGGAGTTCGCTGATCCTGCGCGACCTTCGCTCATTCGGATCACCGAGACAGCCAACAGCGGCTACCACCTGGCGGCGCGGGACGGACTCCTCCTCCAGATATGTGGCGGCCAGGCCGATCTGTGGCAAGTCGACGAGTTGGAGCCCGTCTTGCTCGATTCGACCGCCGTCTGCGGCAGAGCGATGGCCGAGGACGGCGAGGTTGTCATCCTTCTTGGAGGCTCGCTGGCCGTTGAGGATGGCGGAATCAAGCGGTCGTGTGAGTTCGACTCGCTCGACGATCGAAGCTACGAGTGCTTCCCTCACCTAGGAGCAGCTGACGACGATCTCATCGTGCTTCCGCGTTCACGCTCTGTCTTGGTTCTGCGCCGCGAGGATTCGCAGTAAGTAGCAGAAGAAGCTGTGTTCGATCCGGCTTCAGACCCCGCCGATCACCGAAAGCCCTCTTCGCATGCTCGTTAGGCCTCCGTCCTCGTCGATGACGAACAGGGTCACGGTGTAGTCTCCGAGGGCCGCGTACGCGTGCGTGTACTGACCGTCCTCCCTCGGGCCGCCGGCGAGAAACGTCCCATCACCGAAATCCCAGGCGACGTGCACAATCCGTCCGTTGAGGCTTGGGTCGGACGATTCATCGAAGAAGGTCAGCAGGACACCCACGATCCCTGAGGCCGGTCCCGCGAAGGACGCTTTAGGCAGCGCGTTCTCGACCGTCACCGTTCGGCTGAAGACAGCGGACTGGGCGCCGTCATCGTCGGTCACGATGAGGGTGGCCGTGTACTCGCCTCGGGACACGTAGGCGTGCGTTGGGTCCTGTTCCTTCGACGTGGCTCCGTCTCCGAAATCCCACACCCACGACACAATCGACCCGTCTAGATCGCTTGAGGAGTCATGGAAGGCGATCGGTTCCGCGTTCGTACTAACCGTACTGACTTCCGCAGGAACGGAAAACCGGGACAGCGGCGGCCGATTCGAGACGGTCACCTCAAGGATGTCGGAAGCGGCTTCGTTTCCCAGGTCGTCGGTGACCCGAAGCCTGACGGCGTACACTCCATCCTCAGGGTACTCATGAGTCAGATTCGGTTCAGCGGTCCACTCGTCCGTTTCCCCGTCTCCATCCAGATCCCAGGCGTAGAGAGCGATCGAACCGCTCTGGACGGACGATCCGGACGCATCGAACGTCACCGGTGCGAACGTCTCGACCCGGTCTTGCGAAGCGCTGAGGTCCGCGAGTAGGTCGACCGAATCCCCGAGGAGTCCGACGGCCAGCTCGCCACTTGCCTCACCGGACAGAGCCAGAGACTCGCTCTGGATCTCCGATTCGATCACTTCATCATCGTGGGGCAGACTCGGAAGCTCGATCGCCACTGCGATCGTCCCGCCTGCCAAGGTCAGCCCAAGTAGAACCGCTAGGGTCAAGATCCGTCTCTTCTTCATGCCCATCACCTACCTTCACAACGCCACCAGTCTCACCCCGTAGTGTGTGGTGAACACGGCGCGGCTGTGGCATAGATGTGAAGGCGGTATCGGCTGTCGCGTAAGACATGAGCATGGAGAGTCGGGCTCTGGCAGCTGAACCCAGTGCCAAGAGAAAGCGGCGCACGTCACGCGTGCGCCGCCGATTCTTCTTGATGGAAGTGCTTTCGGTCTTGCTAGAAGACGACCGTGACGTCGAGCGCCTGTGGGCCCTTATCACCCTGTCCTACGGTGAACTCGACCTTCTGACCGTCGTTCAAGGACTTGTATCCGTCGCCGCGAATGGAGCTGAAGTGCACGAAAACGTCCTCTCCGTTCTCGCGCTCGACGAACCCGAAACCTTTGTCATCGTTGAACCACTTGACCGTACCGGTCTCGCGTTCTGACATGTGTACCAACCTCCTCCATGTTGGAAGCTTAAGCGAGCAGAACGTTCTTTCGGTCTCCAGGCGAGAGCTGAACTCCAAGAAAGCGACTGCGTGCTGCCAACAACGTCTGAAGTATACCGATGCTCGCTGCGGGCGCGCAACATCAGTATCGCCTGATTCTTGATGTGTGCGGGCCCATCGAAAGGCGCGCCGCCCGAACCGGTCGAGCGGCGCGCAGGAGATGGAGAGTGAGCGGGGTGCTATTGGTCTACGTTGGGGCCGCCCCCAGACCGTGATCCCAGCGGACACGATCCGAGACCGGCGAAGACGGTCGTCTGCTTGAGTCCGAGTGGCGAGGTCGCAATCCTGGCGAACGCCGTCGATGCGAAGAAGGCAACGACGAGCAGGCCGATGAGGATCACTAGACCGAAACCGCGATGTCTGCTGTGTGACATGGTTTCTCCTTGCGATGCGATGTCTATGCAGGAGGTACAGCCACGCTGGATGAAACGTTTCAGCCGAGACCCTTGAGCCACGGCAGCGGCGCGAATCCCATCCAGCTAGCCTGCAAGGGTCTTTGTTAGCAGGACCGCGGTCATCGGACAGAGGGTTCGGAATTCTGCAGTCTCTCGGATCGCTTCAGGCGCCTCATCCCGCGCGACGCGTCGGTAACCACGTCGTAAAAGAAGCGGCTCAATCGTCTCCGTCAAGCCGTACAGCGTCCTCATCCCGTGACGGCGCGCGAGCGTCTCGGCCTCCGCGAGGAGAGACGAAGCGATCCCGCGGCCGCGGTGGGAAGGCGCAACAGCCAGCGACCGAACGAGTCCCATCTGCTCGTACGCCTCGAGGCCGATGACTCCGACGAGGTCCTCACCCGATTTGGCGCACAAGAACATCTCGAGACAGGCGGGCGGTAGGTCGACGTGAGGAAGATCGGCGGACTCGAGAAGCCGGCGGATGGACTCCAAGTCAGGGGCAGAGGCCGTCTCGATGCGAACCGCATTCTCGCGAACGGAACTCATCTTGCCTCCCTTGGGCCGACTGGGCACAGATCTTATCGAGCGGCGAGATAGCTATCTACACGCCGTCCGGCAGCCGCGGCTCCGACGGAGGCAACGACTATCGCGTTGCCGCTTCGAGATACTCCTGCAGCGTTCGCTCGGAGAGCGAGGAGACGACCAGATCGGCGGCTTCGAACTCCAGACAGCGAGTGACACTGTTGGGAACAGCGACACAGAAGATGCCGGCCGCCTTGGCCGCGGCGACTCCGTGCTCGGAATCCTCGAACGCGATCGCCTGATCGGCGCGGGCGTCGAGAGCTGCGAGGGCTCCGAGATAGAGATCGGGAGAAGGTTTTGTCTTGGCCACATCCTCGGCGCAGACGATGGCGTCGAACTCCTTTAGCAGCTCGTGTTGCTCGAGAAGGCCGATGACCCACGCACGCTCGGAGCTCGATGCGATTCCGAGGAGGAGACCGCGTCGCTGCCCGGCGTCGATCAGCTCTCTGACCCCGGGCATGGTCGTTTCAGTGGATAGCAGCTCCAGCTCTCGACGGAGTCTGCGTTCGCGCAGTGCCGATCGATCGACCGGTCTTTCAAGGTGCGCATCGAGCAGGTCGTAGGGTTCGGGCGGATCGGCCGATGATCCCAGGATGCCTGCCCAGTCTTCTTGCGAGACGAGCAGGCCTGTTTCCTGGTAGATCTCCATCCACGACGCACGCATCGGGCTCTCGGTGTCGAGGATCAAGCCGTCGAAGTCGAAGATCAGCGTTCGAATCATGCTTCGGATCACATCCTGGGGCGGTTGGAGAACTCGCCCGATTCAAGAACAGACAGGATAACCCCACACTGCCCGAATCGGAAGCCTGGCGCCAGGCGTGTGTGCCTCTTGCGAAGGGACGGCTTCGCCCGGATCATCCCGTCGAAGTAGACCGCAGGGAGGTTGTCATGGCATATCTCTTCCCGTCCGACGAATGGATCAACGCGCTGCTTGCCGGCGCCTACGACGAACTCGGATGGTCCCCAGCGACCGGAATGCCAACGAAGGAGACCGTCGATCGACTCGGACTCAGCGAGTACACGTGACGTGAAACCGATCTGTGGGAGGTTGATGTGCGGCGCGGAATCTTCTTGGTAGTCCTCGCAGTGTCCTTCGCGGCGGTGGGATGTGCCGCGAGCACCGTCGAAGTCATCCCGATGGGGTCGGCTCCGATCCTCGACGGAACCCTGTCGGAAGGCGAATGGGACGACGCGCGAGAGATCGCGCTCAACGACACGCTGAGTCTCTATCTGAAGCGTGCCGACGGATCGATCTTCATCGGCATCACGGCTCGAAGTGTGGGTGTCGGCAGCCCGTGCATCGTGCGGGGCGAGGAGATCCTGGTTCTTCATGCCTCCGCTGCTCTGGGCACCGCCGTCTATCTGGAAGATGAGGGAGGCTGGAGAGCCGACGAAGACATCACGTGGGGCTCCAGGAGGAAGGGCTTCTCCGAGTCTGCGATCCGAGAGCGAGAGGCCTTCTTCGAGAGCGAAGGATGGCTGGCGACGATCAGCTATCCTGGAACCCCGACACACTTCGAATACCGAATCGCCGCTCCCGAAGGCATCCTCGACGTGCTCTTCCTCTTCCTCGAAGTCGAACCGGAGAT
>JBARQW010000235.1:0-8818 GCA_049643905.1 Bipolaricaulia bacterium | reverse complement strand
GCCGTCAGACGTTCGCCTGGCACACCGAGTTCCCGGGTCAGGAATTCCCACGCCAGCTCGATGGCGCCCTGCTTGAAGTAGTCGCCAAACGAGAAGTTACCGATCATCTCGAAGAACGTGTTGTGGTGCGCGGTCCGGCCGACGTTCTCGATGTCGGTCGTTCGGAAGCACTTCTGACACGACGTGACGCGCGGGTGCTGCGGATCGACCAGGCCCCAGAAAATGTCCTTGAACTGGACCATTCCGGCCGAGGTGAACAAAAGCGTTGGATCTTTGGGCACGAGAGGCGCGCTTCGCACCACCTTGTGCTGCCGCTCGGCGAAGAACCCGAGGAATCGCTCTCGCAGCTCTGTGGTATGCATTGGGCCCTCCTTCGAGTCAGGCAAGACAACGAACGGATTATCGATCCGGCTTGTTCCTGCTGCAACACGGCCCGAATGTCCGTTGCCCTGTTGAAGCCATCTCAATATACTGGCCAGCAGGAGCCGAGCTGGATCGTTTGGCGGTTCCCGAGGGGGGCACCGAGGCCGAAGCGCCGTTCCACTCTGTGTCGATGGGACGCCATTCGCTCTCCTGCTCTGAGACCACGGAAGAAGCGAGGGGCCATGAGGGGAGCACGAGGGGATCGCCTCATCGTTCGATTTCGACCGACACGACGCACCGTTCTTGTCACGGCGGCCGTGGCGCTCGCCTGTCTCCTCGCGGTGCTGTTCGTCGGACGCCAGCTGGAAGTGGGCCGACGGGAGGGCGAGCTTGGTGACCTCGCTCTCGCGCAGGCGGCGGCCCTGATAGAGCAAGACGCACTGCGGACTCGCCTGGAACAGCGCGACGACATGGAAGCCGTTGAAGCCCTTGCACGCGAGAAGCTGGGTCTCGTCATGCCGGGCGAAGAGAAAGCCATCTTCGTGGAGGAGTAGGAGCGTTGACCAGTCGATTCGTACATCTCCACGTCCATTCGGAGTACAGCATCCTCGATTCGTCCTGCAGAATTCCTGCGCTGATCGCTAGAGCCAACGAGTGCGGGATGGACGCGATCGCGCTGACCGATCACGGCGTGATGAGCGGCGTGATCAAGTTCTATCGGCAGGCGAAGGAACAGGGAATCAAGCCGATCCTTGGTTGCGAGATCTACGTTGCCCCCGGAGACCGCCGCGATCGAAGCGTCCAGAACGGCCAACGCTACTACCATCTTGTTCTGCTGGCGGAGAACGACGTCGGCTACCGCAATCTCCTTCACATCGTCAGCCGTGCGCACACTCAAGGGTTCTACTACCGCCCTCGAGCAGACTACGAGTTGCTGGAGTCGCACGCCGAAGGACTGATCGCTCTTTCGGCGTGCGAGAGCGGCGAGATCCCCCGCCTTCTTCAAAGCGGCCGACAGGAGGCCGCCGAGGCTGCGGCGCAAAGACTGGAAAGCGTCTTCGGCAAGGGGAGCTTCTTCATCGAGATCCAACATCATGGGACCGAGCGAGACGCGCGCATTCGAGCGAAACTGATCGACTTGGCCGGGAATCTCAGTCTCCCGCTCGTGGCGACGAACGATGTCCACTTCCTCACGGCGGAGGACAAACTGGCGCACGAGGTTCTACTGAACATCCGCGCCAACAAGACGCTCGACGATCCGGACCACCGGGCGTTCGATGGAGAGGGCTACCACTTCCGCACCAGCGAGGAGATGGAAGAGCTCTTCGCCGAGGTGCCCGAAGCGATCGAGAACTCGGGGAGAATCGCCGATCGCTGCAACGTGGAACTCGAGTTCGGAAAGCCGATGATCCCTCCGTTCGATCTCCCCGAGGGCCAGACCGACTCGAATGCCTACTTGCGCTCTCTCGCGCTTGAGGGCACGCGACGGCGATACGGCGAGATCACCGACTCGGTCCGCGAGCGGCTCGATTACGAGCTGTCTGTCATCGCCAAGATGGAGTACAGCACGTATTTCTTGATCGTCTGGGACTTCGTGAAGTTCGCTCGCGACAACGAGATTTCGGTCGGGCCGGGACGCGGCTCGGCAGCCGGCAGTCTAGTCTCGTACGCGTTGGCGATCACCAACGTCGACCCATTGAAGTACTCCCTCATTTTCGAGCGATTTCTCAACCCCGATCGCGTCAGCCTGCCGGATTTTGACATTGATTTCTGCGTGAAGGGCCGCGATCGCGTCATCGACTACGTGCGCGAGAAGTACGGGGGAAAGCACTGGTGGGAGAGGATCGCCCAGATCTCCACCTACGACCGCATGGCCGCCAAGAGCGTCGTCCGCGACGTCGGCAGGGTCCTCGGAATCCCATACGGGGTGACCGACCGAGTCGCGAAGCTGATCCCGTTCGGGAGCCGGCTGAAAGCGGCCGTCGACCGCGTTGCCGAGCTTCGGTCGCTCTATCAAGACGATGCCGAGATCCGGCGACTCATCGACATCGGCCTTCGCCTCGAAGGGCTGACGCGCAATGCGTCGACCCACGCGGCCGGCGTCGTCATCGCGCCGGATGAGCTCTCCCATCACGTTCCGCTCCTTCGACTCGGCGAAGAGGAGTTCGTCACCCAGTTCGACATGATCGACGTCGAGGCCGTCGGGCTTCTCAAGTTCGACTTCCTCGGCCTTCGCAACCTGACACTGATCGACGATACCCTCAAGACGCTGAAGTCCAACGCCGGCGTCGAACTCACTCTCGATTCGATTCCACTCGACGACGAGCCAACGTTCTCCATGATCAGCGAAGGGCGAACGGCCGGTATCTTCCAGCTGGAGAGCTCGGGGATGACCAACCTCATCCGGCGTGTGCAGCCCGATCGGTTCGAGGACCTGATCGCTCTCCTTGCGCTCTATCGCCCAGGCCCCCTCGAGAGCGGAATGACCGACGAGTACGTCGAGCGACGACGCGGCCGCAAGGAGACGACGTACGCCCATCCGAGCCTCGCCAAGATCCTCGATGACACCTTCGGACTCCCGATCTACCAGGACCAGGTGATGCTGATGGCACAAGCCCTCGCCGGATTCACCCTGGCCGAGGCAGACATCCTGCGCAAAGCGATGGGGAAGAAGAACAAGGAGATCATGGACAGCCTGAAGCCGAAGTTCATCGAAGGCTGTCTTACCAACGACGTCTCCCGTCAGCTGGCGGAGAGCACCTTCGCCGACATGGAGAAGTTCTCGCGCTACGGCTTCGGGAAGTCCCACACCACGGCGTACGCTTTCGTCTCGTACTGGACGGCTTATCTCAAAGCGAAGCACCCGACGCATTTCATGGCGGCCCTTCTCACCAGCGTCCAAGGGGATTCGGACAAGGTCGCCGAGTACATCGCCGAGTGCCGAGAGATGTCGATCGAGGTCTTCCCCCCCGACATCAACGAGAGCCGACATGAATTCACGCCGATAGACGGCGGACGTATTCGATTCGGTCTCGGGGCGATCAAGCACGTCGGCCGAGGCGCGATCGCGGCGATCGTCAATGCGAGACAAGGCACACCGTACGAGTCTTTCTTCGGCATGTGTCGTCGGATCGGCGAAGAGGGCCTCGACCGAGAGGCCCTCGAAGCCCTGGTCAAAGCCGGGGCATTCGATCGGCTCGGCGCGACGCGTCGCGGTCTCCTTCGCCATCTCTCGGAGGGCCTTGAGTTGATCCAGCGCACGCGCCACGAACGCCAAACCGGCCAGCAGTCGATCTTCGCCGGACTGGGTGAGTCCGCAGCCGACCCCGTCGTGAACGAGTCCGAGTTCGAGAGTCAGGATCTGCTGGCGTTCGAGCGGGAGCTCCTTGGTCTCTACGTGACGGCCCATCCGCTCGACGATCATCGTGAGGTGCTCGACTTCTACTGTCTGTCGGCCCGCAAGGCGAAGGGCCTCCAAAAGGGCGACAAAGGGATCGTCGGTGGCCGGGTCAAGAAGATTCGCCGCATCGACACGAAGCGTGGAGATCCGATGGCCTTCTTGACGATCGAAGACGGGATCGAAGAGGTTGAAATCACCGTCTTCCCACGCGTCCTCGAGACGTCGGCGGACTTGCTGCGCGAAGACTCACTGGTCGGCGTAGCGGTCACCGCCGACTCACGAAACGGCGAAGTCGGACTGATTGCCGAGGAGGTTGTCACACTCGACCGTGTCTCCGATCGAATGACGCTCTCTCTCCTCCTGACCATCGACTTGGCGAACGTAGACACGGACCGCCTCGCACAGCTCGAGTCCGAGCTCGCCAGACACTCTGGGGATGCCAGGGTCTGCTTCGAGCTTGTTGACAGTGCCCTCGGTTCGGTTCTCGTCCGTGCTCACGAGCGATACTCGGTCGCTCTGAGCGATGAACTCTGCACATCGCTCTCCACCCTGCCCGGCGTGCGCGATGCGGAGTTTCGGAGAAACACGTGAACACGCGTTGGCGCGGGTTCATCCGATGGCTCACCCCCGGAATGCGCGTCAAGCGATGGATCCTCCTGTCGATCGTCTCGATGGGAATCCTCGTTGTCGCGTTCCTCTACGTCGTCGGCACGGACCTGGTCCGCATCGTCTATCGGACGCTTCCGAGCACTGGAGCCGCGCGCTACGCGGTCATGGCAGTCGTTCTCGCCCTCGGAGCCGTCGGCTTCGCATACGCCCTCGTTCGATTGGTTCGATCGGTTGCCGGCGGTGTCTCAGCGGACACGCGACTCAAGCCGTCGACGATAATCTACCGCCGACGCGTATTGGAGCGCGGACCTCGCGTGGTCGCCCTCGGCGGCGGAACCGGTCTGTCGACCCTCCTGCGGGGACTCAAGGAGGTGACCTCCAACATCACGGCCGTGGTCACGGTGATGGACGACGGCGGAAGCTCGGGCAGACTCCGCGAGGAGATTGACGTTCTGCCACCGGGCGACATACGCAACTGCATCCTGGCGCTCGCCGAGGACGAGACGCGCCTATCCGACTTCTTCCAGTACCGATTCTCGGCCCCGAAAGAGTTTGCCGGCCACTCGCTGGGGAACCTCGTTCTCGCCGGTCTCGAACAGGCGACAGGCGGCTTCGATCGAGCGGTCGAGGCGATGAGCCACTTCCTGAACATTCGCGGGCGCGTCCTCCCGGCGACGTTGACCAAGACGCACCTCGTCGCGACGATGGATGACGGAGCCCGGATCGAGGGCGAGAGCGAGCTGTCATCCGACCCACGTCGCATCACGCGGCTCTCGCTCTCTCCGTCTGCGGTCTCTCCCTACGAGAGCGTCCTCGAGGCGATCGCCGCTGCCGATCTGATCATTCTCGGACCGGGAAGCCTCTTCACGAGTCTCGTCCCGAACCTTCTCGTCGATGGAATCGCTTCCGCGATCGAGCTGGCACCGGCCGAGAAGGTCCTCATCTCCAATCTGATGACGCAGCCAGGCGAGTCAGACGGATTGTCCCTCGGAGACCATCTGGTTGTGCTGGGCGAGTACATCGACCTCGTTCGCTTCGACACGATCTTCGTCAACGCCGGTCCGGCCGACGAAGGCCTTCTCGCAGGCTACATCGACGAGGCGGCCGAGCCGGTCCGCGATGACCTCGCTGCGGTGAACGAGTACGGACTGGCGATCGTTCGAACCGATCTCGCCGGAACCGCGGAGTGGGGAGGGAAAGCGACAATCAAGCACGATCCGAGGAAGCTCGCACGCGCCCTTGTCCGCGAGACGCATGCGTTCAGCATCTTTCGCAGGGAGCGGGCCGCCTAGCCCTTGACCACCGCAAGCGGCCGAAGGCGGGCGACAGCCCGGTTGATCCCGGCTTCTTCCGCCGCAGCAACCACGCGCTCGACATCCTTGTAGGCCCCAGGCGCTTCCTCTGCGATCCCACGCTTGCTGTGCGCCCAAACGCGAATCCCCGATGAGGCGAGATCCGAGATCACCGTCTCACCCCAGAAACGCTTGGCCGCCTTCTTCCGCGAAAGCGCGCGACCTGCGCCGTGGATCCCGCTTCCGAAGACCTTCTCCATGCCCACGTCGGTACCACGCATGACGTACGAGGCCGTCCCCATCGTCCCACCGACCAGGATCGGGTGCCCCACACTCCTGTAGGCTTCGGGCGATTCCGCTCGCCCCGGACCGAAGGCACGCGTCGCACCCTTCCGATGCACAAGGAGCCTTCGACGCTCTCCATCGACCAGATGCTCCTCGACCTTCGCGTTGTTGTGGCCGATGTCGTAGACGGTGCGAACGTCCTCTTCGTCTATGCCGCACACGCGAGCGAGCGACATCCTGACGAGGTGCGCAATCACTTGGCGATTGGCAAACGCACAGTTCGCGCCACACGCCATGGCGCTCAAGTACCGCTTCCCCTCGGGGCTCCGGATCGGGGCGCAGACGAGTTCTCTCTCGGGGATGTGGATATCGTACTTCCGACTCGCGTCCGCCATCTCTCGCAAGTAGTCCTGGCCGATCTGGTGACCGAGGGCACGAGACCCTGTGTGAATCGATACGACGACCTGGTTGCGGGAGAGTCCGTACACGCTCGCCACCTCGGCGTCGAGCAGCTCCTCGACGTACTGAACCTCCAGGTAGTGGTTGCCCGATCCCAGTGTTCCGACCTGCCCGAATTGCCGTTGCTTGGCGCGGTCGCTAACCACGCCGGGATCCGCGCCGTCCATCCGCCCGTTCTCCTCCACGAACTCGAGGTCCTCGGGCCTCCCGTACCCTCGCTCGACGACATACCCCGCACCGTCTCGGAGGACGCGATCGATTTCGGCGACCGAAAGGTGAAGCTTCCCCTTCGACCCAAGTCCGGCGGGAACGCTACTGTAGAGATCCTGACCCAGCCCTTCGACGAGTGGCTCGATCTCCTCGCGCGCAAATGGCGTCGCTAACATCCGAACACCGCAGTTGATGTCGAAGCCCACGCCACCAACGACGGCGACGCCTCTTTGGAGATCGAATGCGCCGACTCCGCCGATCGGAAAGCCGTACCCAGGATGGACATCCGGAAGGGCGAAGGAGGCCGCGACGATTCCTGGAAGGCAGGCGACGTTCCTCACTTGCCTGAGGGCGCTCCACTCCACGCGATCGACCTCGTCCGATTCGAGTTGGGCGATCGTCTCGGCATCGGCGAAGATCCTCCCAGGGACCTGCATTCCGCCGGACGGGGGAAGCAGCCACTCCGAGGGCGAAACTCTCTCCAGACCGCCGATCCTAGTCATCGGAATCCTTCCGCTCCGCTGGTTAGACGTCGAGCACGCATTCGGCGACCCACGTATCGTCTTCCTGTCTCACCGAGAGTCCGAGATAGCTGATCCCCTTGACCTCGGTTCGGGGCTCGTGCTTCTGCGTGTCGATCTCCTCGCCCCACGCGGAACCTCGCATGGAGCACCCGTTCGCATCCTGCATGATCACAACGTCAAAGCGCCCGAAGACAAGGCCGGTCAGTTCCTTCTGCGCCAGCAGATCGCTCAGCCACTCGACGAGCAAAGCGTCCAGCGACTTCGCACGGCAGACGACTTCGTGACACGACGACGGCACGATCGTGTCGACGTCGACCATCAACGAGAACAGGCCGAGCGCCGCTTTGCGAAAGACCTCTTCGACCGTCTCACCGCGGGCGCGAATCCCCATGTCGGCAGTGTGATCGAGGTACTCGACTCCCCTCGCTCCGCTTCCCAGGCTCATCCCAGACCGTCGAGCGGCGCCTCTATCAGCGGCGTGTAGACGGCGCCCTCCGGCGTCAGTTGGCTCTCCATCAGGAGGATTCGGTCGACTCGGGTTCGCTGGGCGGGCAGCGGGTTCATTGCCGTGACGACCGTTCCGAGAGCAGGATCCGGTCTGGACTTGACGCGGGCAACCGTGACGTGCGCCACCGGCGGCTTCCTCTCCTGAACGAATCCGACCGACTGAAGCTTCTCGTTCAGGGAGTTCACCAACTTCACGTACTCCGCCGGGGCGTCCCCTCCGACCCACAGGACCCTTGCCCGATCGACGGTCGGGAAGGCTCCGAGGCGATCGAGCGGAGCCTCGAACGGGACCATTTCCCCTGCGACCTCCTTGCAGAGGCGATCGAGATCAACGATGAGCATCGGATCGATCTCGCCAAGGAATCGCACCGTCAGATGGTAGTTGGCCGGCCGAACCCAGGACGCGCGGAGGCTCGTCGCGGCGCGTAGCCGCTCCGCGACCGAGGCGATCGAATCCCTTGCTCCAGGCTCAAGCGGGATGCAGAAGAACGTTCGCATGCCGTCTCCTTCGGGCGCATGATACTCCACATCCGGCTTGCCGTGCGTCGCCGCGAAGGCCTCCCGGTCTTCGTTCACCCGGTACAATCCTCTCATGATGCGCGGAGTCTGGCCGGCTCTAGTCTGCCTCCTCTGGGTCGCCGCGGTTTCATCGAGCGTCGTCGCGGCTCAGCTCCTCGTGGCTCAAGATGGCTCAGGCGGCTTCGGCACCATTCAGGGCGCGCTGAACGCCGCGGTCTTCGGTGATGTGATCCACGTGGGTCCCGGAATCTATGAAGAGGGGCTGACGTTCAAGAACGGCGTCACACTCATCGGCTCCGGCCAAGGCGAAACGATCGTCCGGCACGGCTACGGATTCGATCCTGTCATCCGCGCGAGCCACGCCAGCGTCGGCAGGATCGAAGGCATCACCGTCGAGAGGACCGGGATCACACTCTCCGCGCCCGCCGTGCTTCTCGAGGCGGCGTCGATCACGATCTCCAGCTGCACGATCACCGGCGCCCAGGAGAGCGGGATCGAGATTGCCGATTCCACCTCAAGCCCTACGATCGAGCGGGTTCGGATCGTCGCCAACGCAGGCCACGGGGTCTGGGCGCATGATGGCGCGCGCGTGCGCTTGACCTCCTGTGAGATCCGCGGCAACGGAGGCACAGGCCTCCTGCTCACCGACA
>JBARQW010000234.1:0-5515 GCA_049643905.1 Bipolaricaulia bacterium | reverse complement strand
CGCATCGAGGAACTCATGCGAAGGTTCAGCCACATTGGCCCGTACACGCTCTGTGCCGAAGACGAGATGAAGTGGCCGGCCAGGTTCGTTCGTTTCAGCCCGCTGCGCGTGATCCGGAGTGCTCTATTTCGGGGGCGGTAGGCCGCCCGTTTCATGCGGGTTTCAGGGGAGAGCGATTCATCGCCGCATGATCCGATGGGAAGTGGAACCGTGCAAGACTTGGCAGCTAGCGATCGCTTGTCGTCGCGGAGACTGCACAACGGTCGCTCACAAGTGACTTATGCTTGACGACCATCATGTGGGCAAGTAGAATCGGACCTCGATGTCCACATAATGCAGGCCTCTTCTGGAAATCCGAGAGATGGAGCGCCACGGAAAACGCCGCACTGACAGAGATCGCGGACACATCACCACACGAGAAAGGAGAACCTGACCATGGGGATGTCGATACCAGCCTGTGAGCTGAAGGCGTCATTCACCGTTGAAGTCGAGCGACGCCTCGGGCAACGAATCTCCGAGTGCTACCAGTGCGGGAAGTGCACGGCAGGTTGTCCCGTGTGCGTGGAGATGGACTTTCCCCCACACCAGATCGTCCGCGGCGTCCAGTTGGGGATGGAGGACGTGGTTCTCGGGAGCCGCACGATCTGGCTCTGCGCTTCGTGCGAGACGTGCAGCGCGCGGTGTCCTCAAGACGTCGAGATCGCGGGTCTGATGGACGTTCTTCGCCACATGGCGCTGGCGAAAGGCGTCAAGTCTCCCGAGCCGGACATCCCTCGCTTTCACCGGATCTTCCTCTCCAGTCTTCGCCGCCACGGGAGGATTTTCGAGGTGGGATTGATGGTGGCACGAAACATGAGAAGCGGGCACTTCTTCAAGGACGTTCTCTTGGCGCCGGCAATGGTTCTCAAGGGGAAGCTGACCCCTTTTCCGCCCCGCACGCGGGACAGGCGCGAGCTGAGGCGCATCTTCAAGAAGGCTCGACACGCGGATCGAGGTTCCGAATGAACTACGCTTACTTCCCCGGCTGTTCGCTTCACTCCACCGCCAAGGAATACGACCTCTCGACGAGGGCCGTCTTCCGCGCCCTCGGCATCGGACTCGAGGAGATTCCCGACTGGGTCTGTTGTGGGACAACGTCGGCGCACTCAACGTCGAAGGCGCTCTCCCACGCACTCCCGGCCAAGACGCTTGCCAGCGTGAACCCTGAGGCAGACGGCGTGGTCGTCCCGTGCATCGCCTGCTACAGCCGATTTCGAATCACGAACGCCGCCGTCCGGGAGGATCCCAAGATCCGCGCGGACGTAGCATCGATCGTCGGCACGCCGTATGACGGCACAGTGGCGGTCAAGCACCCGCTCGACGTCATCGTCAACGACTTGGGACTCGACACGCTGAAGGCCAAGGTCACCAAAGAGCTGACGGACCTCAGGGTCGCATCCTACTACGGATGCCTTCTCGTTCGTCCTCCCGAGCTGACCGCTTTTGACGACGACCCGGAGAACCCGACGTCGATGGACGACCTGGTGACGGCCCTCGGCGCCGAAGCAGTGGACTGGCCGCACAAGACAAACTGCTGTGGCGCGAGCCTTTCGTTCACGCGCACCGATGTGGCGCTTCGCCTGTCTCACGACATCCTGTCGATGGCCGCCCACGCAGACTGCGACTGTATCGCGGTCGCATGCCCGATGTGTCAATCGAACCTCGACTTGCGGCAGCGCGAGATCAACCGGAAGTACGGCGAGACCTTCGACATCCCGATTCTCTACTTCACGCAGCTGATCGGGCTGGCACTCGGAATGGGACCGCGCGAGCTCGGACTGACGCTGCACACGGTCAGTCCGAAGAAGCTGCTCAAGGCAAAGGCACTGGCCTAGGAAAGGGAGGAGCGACGATGGCAAGAATCGGCATCTTCGTCTGCCACTGTGGGACCAACATCGGAGCGACGGTCGACTGCGAGCGAGTCGCCGAAGAGGTCGCCGGTCTCCCAGGCGTCGTCTACTCGACGGCCTACAAGTACATGTGCTCGGATCCGGGTCAGAAACTGATCTCCGCGGCGATTCGCGAGCACGATCTCGATCGAATCGTCGTCGCCGCTTGCTCGCCCAGCCTGCACGAGCCGACGTACCGTGCATGGATGGAGAACGAGGGACTCAACCCCTACATGATGGAGATGGCCAACATCCGCGAGCAGTGCTCTTGGGTGCACACGGACCGGGAAGCGGCCACCGAGAAGGCCATCAGGCTGATCGACATGGCGCGCGCCAAAGTTGCCATGGCAACGCCGCTGCACGAGATGGAGATCCCCGTCGAGCGCCGCGCGCTGATCCTCGGCGGCGGAATCTCGGGCATTCAGGCGGCGATCGACATCGGGATGGCCGGATACGACGCGGTGATCGTCGAACGCGAGCCGACGATCGGCGGAAGAATGGCGCAGTTCGACAAGACCTTCCCCACGCTCGATTGCGCGGCGTGCATCCTGACGCCGAAGATGGTCGCGGTCGCCCAAGACAAGCGCGTCACGATTCACACCCACGCCGAGGTCGAAGAGGTTTCAGGCTACGTGGGCAACTTCGACGTCAAGATGCGCCTTCGCGCGCGATCGGTCAACGCCGACAAGTGCACCGGCTGCGGAACCTGTTGGCAGAAATGCCCGACGAAGGTCCCTTCGGAATTCGACCAAGGATTGGGCACGCGCAAGGCGATCTACATCCCGTTCCCGCAGGCCGTTCCGCGTGTTCCGGTCATCGATCGGGAAGCGTGCATTCACTTCAGGACGGGCAAGTGCGGGATCTGCCAGAAGGTGTGCGAGCAGGGTGCGATCGACTTCGAGCAGGAAGACACGATCATCGAAGAGAAGTTCGGTGCGATCATCGTCGCCACCGGGTTCACCAACTTCGACGTGTCGGCGTACGGCGAATATGGCGGCGGGAAGTACAAGGACGTGATCACGGGCCTCCAGTTCGAGAGAATGGTCAACTCGTCCGGGCCCACCGACGGGAAGATCGTCTGTCCCTCCGACGGGCGCGAAGCGAAGTCGGTCGTGTTCATCCAGTGCGTCGGATCGCGCGACAAGTCGAAGGGCGTCGCCTACTGTTCGCGGCTGTGCTGCATGTACACGGCCAAGCAGGCGCTGTTGTTCAAGGAACACACGCCGGACGGCGAGGCCTACTCGTTCTACATGGACATCCGCGCGGCTGGGAAGAACTACGAGGAGTTCGTCCGCAAGGCCCAGGAGGACTACGGCGTCCAGTACCTGAGGGGAAGGGTGTCGCGCGTCTACGAGCACGACGGCCAGATGGTCGTACTCGGCGCGGATACGCTCGCCGGAACCCAGGTCGAGATCAAGACGGACCTCGTCGTGTTGGTCACGGCGTTGATCGCGCGAGAAGACGCCGTGGATGTCGCGCGGATGCTCGGGATCCCCTACGACCAGCACCACTTGTTCACCGAGGCGCACACCAAGCTCGCGCCGGTGGAGAGCGTGACGCGCGGGATCTTCTTGACCGGAGCATGCCAGTCTCCGAAGGACATTCCCGATACGGTGGCAACCGCATCGGCAGCATCGGCCAAGGCGCTGGCCCTGTTCAACCACGAGCACTTGACGTCCGAACCGCTGATTGCGTGCATCGACCCGAGCCTGTGCACCGGCTGCATGGCGTGCTCGGAGTCGTGTCCATTCACGGCCATCGAAGAGACGGAGTGGGTCGATCCGTCGACGCGCCGAAAGGTCAAGGTGGCTCGCGTCATTGAGAGCATGTGCCACGGATGCGGAAACTGCGTAGTCGCTTGCCGATCGGGGGCGCCGAACATCGCCGGCTACAGCAACGAGCAGATCTTCGAGCAGGTGGAGGTCGCCTAGGATCGTTTCGGGCGAGATCGCGATGGGAGGACACGAGAGCGTGAGCAACGAAGCCAGCACCGCGACCAAAGAAGCGGAGAGAGCGGAAGGGGGCGCGTGGGAACCCCGCATCGTCGCCTTCCTGTGCAAGTGGTGCTCGTATGCCGGAGCGGACCTGGCCGGCGGCAGCCGCATCAAGCATCCTCCGAACGTCCGGATCATCCGACTGCCTTGCTCGGCTCGCATTGACCCGAAACTCATTTGGAGGGCGCTCGAACAGGGAGCCGACGGCGTGCTCGTCTCCGGCTGTCATCCGGGAGACTGCCACTACACCAGCGGCAATCTCTACGCGCGGCGCAGGATCCAGATGTTCTATGACCTGCTGATGTTCATGGGCGTCGATCCAGGCCGGATCCAGATGAGCTGGGTCTCGGCGAGTGAGGGCCAGAAGTGGGCCCAGGTCGTGTCGCAAGTCACGGAAGACGTGAGGAAACTAGGACCCGCTCGGATTACCTGAGCGGACCCGCTCAGATCACGTGGGCCAGGAGACGCAGACGATGGAAGAGATCACCAAGAGAATCCGGGACGAAGCGCGCAAGCTGCTGGCCGATCGCCGCGTGAGCGCCGTGGTCGGCTATCGGAGCGGGTGGAACCCGTCCGCGGCCGCCCCCGGATTTGTCACGGACGAGGCGGAGGTCGACGAGCTGCTGTTCGACGCATCGTGCACCCACAATCTCGCCAAGTACCTCGTTGGGCGAGAGGGGCTCCTGTGGGCGATCGATCGCGAGGACGAGGACCGCTTGCCTGTCGCCATCGTCGCTGTACCTGAAACGCAACGCACGGTGACGGCGCTGATCCAAGAGAAGCGCTTTGAGCGTGGCGACGTGATCGTGCTCGCGATCAGCGACGGGAGTCCCGTCGGACTGGAGCCGGACGCGGAGGTGGGCCGGCTCGACCCGAAGACGAGCGAGCGCGAGGAGCTTCTCGCGGGGATCGCGAAACTCGATGCGATGACGCCGGCCGAACGTTGGGAGTACTGGCAGGGTGAGCTCTCGAAGTGCATTCGCTGCTACGCATGCCGCCAGGTTTGTCCGTTCTGCTATTGCGATCGCTGCATCGCCGACGAGAATCGCCCGCAGTGGGTCACCAAGTCCCCTTCCACGTTGAACAACGTCAGCTGGAACATCGTCCGGGCCTACCACCTCATCGGCCGCTGTACCGAATGCGGCGAGTGCGAGCGAGTCTGCCCAATGGACATCCCGCTGAGGCTGTTGAACACGAAGATGGCGCTGTCGGTCGAGGAAGCGTTCGAGTACAAGGCCGGCCTCGATACCGAGGGATCTCCGCCGCTCTATGACTTCAAAGAGGACGACAACGATGAGTTCATCCTGTAGCTTCATCATGACGGAGGGGCGATGAACGATAGAGTCATCCGAAAGGAGCGACTGCTCGAACTGATCGACGCGCTCCTCGAATCCCACGAGGTCATCGCGCCGCGAAGCAACCTCTCGTTCGAGCGGATCGACTCGGGCTCGCAGGTCTTGCTGGATCTCCACAACACCGTGAAGTCGCCCAAGGAGGCGTTCTTCGCCGCGCGCGAGGTGCTGTGCGCGTTCAAGGTCGATCGAGAAGGCGTCAGCGTCACGGACGTCGAACTCGAGCAGGACAAGCCGCGGG
>JBARQW010000233.1:0-3180 GCA_049643905.1 Bipolaricaulia bacterium | reverse complement strand
TGTTCAGGGCCGTTCTGACCCTCCCGGGAATCGCGGGCATCATCCTCACAATCGGCATGACGGTCGACGCCAACGTGATCATCTTCGAGCGGATCAAAGAAGAGCGACGGACCGGGAAGTCGCCGCTCGCGGCAGTTCGATCCGGATTCGAGAAGTCCTTGTCTACGCTGCTTGACGCGAACATCACGACCCTGATCACGGCGTTGATCCTCCTGCTTCTCGGGACAGGCCCGATCCGTGGGTTCGCGATCACGCTCGGGATCGGTGTTGTCGGGAGCCTGTTCTGCGCGCTCGTCGCCAGCCGGATGTTGCTCGAGAAGGCAGGCTTTTCGGAGTTCATCCCAGCGCGCGTTACGCAGGAAGGGTAGCGGCGAAGACGAGGCGGAGGAGCGCGTCGTCCGGCGACAGCTCCCCGCCCTTCATCTGAACGTCGAGAAGCACACCCTTCTTCAGGGCACTCGAGAGGGATCCGAGCGTATGGCGCTTGGCCTGATTGGCCAGCCTCCCGCAGAGCCAGTCGGGCAGGCCGATGGCCTCCGAGAGCTTCACCCGAGGTCCCTTTCGATCAAGCGTCGCGCGGATCATCGCCAGACGCGCCAAGTGGCGGATCGCCCCGCCGAGGACTCTCCCGGCATCTTCGCGAAGATCGGCTAGGGACGCGAGCGCGCCAGGGAGATCCCGCTCACCGAGATGATCGTAGAACGGGAAGACGGTTCGCTCAGCGCTCGGAAAGACGAGGCGATCGACCGTCTCTTCCGACAGGGGCGCACCCGGACCGTAGGAGCGGATTTTCTCCGCCTCTTGCGCGATTCCGAAGAGGCTCCCGCCGTTGCGGAAGATGAGTCGCCGGACGGCGTCCGGCGAGGCCTCGATCTGACATGACGCGAGGATCTCGCGCACGGCCTTCGCCACCCCTTGACCTCGGGGTGCAGGGAGCGATACGACGGCATCCTTCGCCTTGCAGACCTTGAGCACCGGATTGGTTCCCTTCAGTTCGACCGCGACGAGCGTGACGAACGTCTCCCGAGGGATGTCGCCCTCGATCGCTTGGGCCAACGCCTTGCCCGCCTTGCACTTCTCGGGACGTCGGAGGACGAAGTGACGCCCGAGGGCGAAAAGAGACGCGGATCGTAGCTCGATCTCCAACGAGGACGCATCGATCTCGTCTCCGAAGAGGACGCGGCGTTCGCATTCGGGATCGATCGTCCGCAACCGTGCCGAACGCTCGGCCAGCGCACCGGCGCAACGATAGGCATCTCCGACGAGGAGCGTGATCTGGGACTCGCTCATGACCGTTCCCTCAAGGTGGATTTACCGAACATGGTAGTGCGGCAACCTGCGGCGATCAAAGGTCACCGCAGGTTGCTCGGAGAACGCTGAAAGCGTTCCCCGGTTGACCGCGGCAATGGGAATAGGCCGTCATTCGTTAGCAGGGCGTGGCGGCGGCCTCTAGGCAGACGGTTCCCGCCGCGGAGGCCGCTTCGATGGCTCACTTCGCATCGACAGGCCGATCCGCTTCCGCTCGACATCGACCTCGACGACGGTGACCGTC
Source organism: Bipolaricaulia bacterium (assembly GCA_049643905.1). Classification (GTDB taxonomy): domain Bacteria; phylum Bipolaricaulota; class Bipolaricaulia; order UBA7950; family UBA9294; genus CAZMYM01. The sequence goes on along the minus strand of JBARQW010000233.1, from coordinate 1,628 downwards.
ACCCGTTGCCCGACCTTGACGACGCTCGATGGATGTTCGACGTAGCGATCGGCGAGCTGACTGACGTGTACGAGCCCATCTTGGTGAACCCCGACGTCGACGAACGCGCCGAAGACGACGACGTTGGTCACGATTCCAGGGAGCTTTATCCCAACGGCGAGATCCTCGATCTTCTGCACGTCGTCCGAAAACGAGAACGCCTCGAACGACTCCCGTGGGTCGCGCCCCGGCTTGGCAAGCTCGGCGAGGATGTCGGTCAGCGTCGGGAGGCCGACGTTTCCGGAGACGTAAGCCTGCAGGTCGATCTGGCTGCGAAGCGCCTCGTCGCGCATCAGATCGGCAATGGCACACCCGAGGTCGGTCGCCATCCGGCGGACGATTCCGTAGCTCTCAGGGTGAACGGCGCTCGCATCGAGCGGGTCCTCGCTGTCGCGAATGCGGAGGAACCCGGCCGCCTGCTCGTACGCTTTCGGCCCGAGCCTCGGAACCTCCTTCAGCTCGGTGCGGCTGCGGAACGGACCGTGCTCGTTGCGGTAGACAACGATGTTCTCCGCCAACTTCGGGCTCAGCCCGGAGACGCGTGATAGGAGCGGGACGCTCGCGGTGTTCGCCTCGACCCCAACCGCGTTCACGCAGTGCTCGACAACGTCGTCGAGCGCTCCGCGGAGCTTCGTCGGATCGACATCATGCTGGTACTGCCCGACGCCGATCGACTTCGGATCGATCTTCACCAACTCGGCGAGCGGGTCCATCAGCCGGCGTCCGATCGAGACCGCGCCGCGTACGGTGACATCCTGATCGGGGAGCTCGCGCCGCGCGATCTCGGAAGCCGAGTAAACCGACGCGCCGCTTTCATTGACGAGGACGATTGAAATCGTCCGAGCCACGTCCAGCGCGCGGACGAGCGCCTCCGTCTCACGGCTGGCGGTTCCGTTGCCGATCGCGATCGCCTCGATCTCGTAGGTCCGGACGAAGTCTGTGATCGTCTGCCCGGCGAGTGCCCGTTCGTGCTTCGAGCCGACGATCTGGATGACCGTGTGCGTCAGGAGCCGCCCCTGGGCGTCGAGGGCGACGACCTTGCAGCCCGTTCGGTATCCCGGATCGATCGCCAGGACGCGCTTCTGCCCGAGCGGCGGCGCCATCAGCAGCTCCTGGAGATTCGCAGCGAAGACGCGGGCCGCCTCCTCGTCTGCTCGGTCCTTCAGTCGAGCGCGGACCTCGTTCTCGATCGACGGGGCCATCAACCGCTTGTAGCCGTCTTCGACCGCTTCGGCGACCTGATCGGCGGCCGCGCTTCCGCCGCGGACGAACCGGCGCATCAGTGCCGAGATCGCGGCCTCATCCTCGGGGCGGGCCGACAGACGGAGAACCCCCTCGCGCTCGGCGCGGAGGATCGCGTGAATCCGGTGGCCGGGCGCCTTGGCCAGAGGCTCCTGCCACTCGAAGTAGTCTCGATAGGTCGCCCCGTCCTCCTGCTTCCCATCGACGACGCGGGTGCGAAGGAGGCCGCGCTTCTCGAACAGCCTGCGGATCTCGCCTCGCGCATCGGCCGACTCGTTGACCGACTCGGCGAGGATGTCGCGTGCGCCTGCGAGCGCCGCGTCAACGTCATCGACGCCCACCTCCGG
>JBARQW010000232.1:0-3163 GCA_049643905.1 Bipolaricaulia bacterium | reverse complement strand
GCCGGCATCCGCACGCCTCAGCAGATCACGCTCAAAGGGTCTCGAGCGTGGGCCAAGTCTCACCGCGTCGGCGAGAAGGACCGAAAGGCAGGCTACCCGTCTCTCGAGGAAGCCATGCCCAAGGCATTCAAGCAGCTCGACGCGATCCGCGTCAAGCTCGAGAAGCACTACAAGGACATGCAGGACCTCGAGTTCACGATCGAGAACGGCACCCTGTACATCCTTCAAACGCGAGGCGGCAAGCGAACGACCCAAGCGGCAGTACGCATCGCGACCGACATGGTGAAGGAGAAGCTGATCACCGAGAAGCACGCGGTGCTGCGCATCGATCCCGCGTCACTCGACCAGCTCCTGCATCCCGTGTTCGTCAAGGCCGCGGAGGAGAAGGCCCAGAAGATCACCGTCGGGCTTCCCGCCTCGCCGGGCGCCGCCACCGGCCAGGTCGTGTTCACAGCGGAGGACGCCGAGGCGTGGGTCGCCAAGGACAGGCGCGTCATCCTCTGCCGCACCGAGACCAGCCCCGAAGACATCGGTGGGATGGACGCCGCCAACGGGATCCTGACTGCACGCGGCGGCATGACGTCTCACGCTGCCGTCGTGGCGCGAGGAATGGGACGATGCTGCGTGGCTGGCGCCGGTGACGTCCACATCAACTACAAGTCCAAGCGGTTCGTCTCCAACGGCGTGACGGTGAAAGAGGGCGACTGGATCTCCCTCAACGGATCCAAGGGATTCGTCTACAAGGGCGAGATCGAGACGGTGGATCCGAGCTTGACCGGCCCGTTCGGCACGATCATGAAGCTGGCGGACAAGTACAGGAAGCTCGGCGTCCGCACCAACGCCGACACCCCCAACGACGCCGCGGTCGCCGTCAAGTTCGGCGCCGAGGGGATCGGCTTGTGTCGGACCGAGCACATGTTCTTCGAGGGTGATCGCATCGTCTCGTTCCGGCGGCTGATTCTCGTTGCCGAGACGGTCAAGCGACTCCGTGAAGCCCACGGCATAGTGGATCTGGCCGCCCTGCAGAAGGCATGCGGCAAGGATGCCAAGGCCGTCGAGGCGATCAAGCAGTACCGACAGGCGCTGCGGGAACTCCTTCCGCTGCAGCGCAAGGACTTCACCGGGATCTTCAAGGCGCTCAAGGGCCGGCCGTGCACCGTGCGGCTGCTCGATCCGCCGCTCCACGAGTTTCTCCCGCAAGACGCCGCCGGGCAGAAGGAAATGGCCGAGACGATGGGCGTCCGGCCGATCGAAATCAAGCGGCTCGTCGAGGCGCTGCACGAGTTCAATCCGATGCTCGGGCATCGAGGCTGCCGCCTCGGCATTACCTATCCGGACGTCACCGAGATGCAGACGCGCGCCATCTGCGAAGCCGCGGTCGCCGTCAAGGGCTCGAAGCCAGAGATCATGATCCCGCTCGTCGGGCACGTGAAAGAACTCGCGAACCAGAAGGCGATCGTCGAGCGCACCATCGCCGACGTGGAGAAGAAGAAGGGCAAGAAGCTCCACGTCTTGATCGGCACGATGATCGAGGTCCCGCGGGCCGCAGTGACCGCCGATGAGATTGCGAAGGAAGCCGAGTTCTTCTCGTTCGGAACGAACGACCTCACGCAGATGGGCTGCGGATTCTCGCGAGACGACGCCGGGAAGTTCCTCGGCGACTACGTCGAGATGGGCGTCTATGCGTACGACCCTTTCCAGGTGCTCGATCAAGAGGGCGTCGGCAAGCTCGTCAAGATGGCCACCGAGGACGGCCGCAAGACCCGCAAGGACCTGAAGGTCGGGATCTGCGGCGAGCACGGCGGCGAACCAGCGTCGATCGCATTCTGTCACAAGGTCGGCCTCGACTACGTCAGCTGCAGTCCTTACCGCGTACCGATTGCGAGACTTGCAGCAGCTCAAGCAGCCATTCGAAGCTAGCTTGAGCTGCTAGAGAAGTCCAAAGAACATCGGGCAGAAGAACCCCCGGCACCCTGCCGGGGTTCTTCCAAGCTACTCGCAGTTGAGTAGCCGCTCTCACAAGCAACTGGCAATGCCCGCATTGCAGAGAGTTGCCATGCGCTTCAGGTAGCTATTCAGAGCTATCGACCAAGAAGACCAAATGATAGACGCAAGAGAGATCCCGTATGGCGGGGCTTTCCCTTTCACAAAGGAAGTTTCGTTTCGATTCACAAAGAGAGAGAAACGCCTGAAAGACACGTGGTTCTTGGAGCCAGCGGCTCGATCAGGCGTAGGCCAAGCGTCCCTGATATGCGAGTGCCGGAAGCGGCCGTCGGGTTGAGCGACGTGTTAGGAGGCCGTTTCAAACACTAGCCGGTGGCACGAACAGGTCGAATGCGCCGGAGCTCGGCTGCCTCGGTCTGCTGAGCCCGAAAAAGGTCCCACCGAAGCTGGAGATTCATCCAGAACGAGGGCGAGTTTTCAAAGACTCGGGCCAAGCGCAGCGCCGTGCTGGGGGTGATGCCGCGCCGCTTGTTGATCAGCTCGTTCACACGCTGATAGGGAACGTGGATACGATCTGCCAGTTCCCGCTGCGAAATCTCCATCGGCTTGAGAAACTCCTCCAGAAGCATCTCTCCTGGGTGCGTCGGCTCTCGATGGGTCGGTACACGTACCATTTTCCGCCTCCTAATGAGTCCACAATCTCTACGTCTGCAGGCCCCGTTTCCGTCCAGCGAAAGCAGACTCGGTATCGGTCATTAATCCGAATGCTGAATTGGCCCCGTCGGCTTCCGGACAACTGCTCCAAGCAGTTCCCCGGCGGGATTCGGAGTCCACCGAGCGACTCTACCGAGTCTATCTGATCGAGCTTGCGTCCCGCGATACTCCAAAGATTCTGCGGACACGTTCTTCGCGCAGCCTTGGTCCTGCGCCCGTTGAAGATGTCCTCGGTTGCCTGGGTTGCGAAGGACCGAATCATAAACGCATAATAGCACGGCTAGCATGCTATCTCAAACTCTTCTGGCAACATGGTCTGCGGCAGATGTGACAGCGTAGTTGGCAGCATGAAGAACGTAAGCTGCAACGTGGGAATCGGGGGACGGACACCCCAATTCGTAGGAGTCAGAGCCTCACCCCTGTCTTGCTTAGAATCCCGGCTGGCTTCCTGAACTCCGAACCCTAAGAATGAAGATCTGACCCCGAAACCGCGTCAGCTGCAGCC
>JBARQW010000231.1:0-19948 GCA_049643905.1 Bipolaricaulia bacterium | reverse complement strand
ACGAGCGTCGCCTGCGCCCCGGCTGACAGCGTCACTTCGCCGCAGCTTACTCCATCGGTACACGGGAACCGGTCCCATCGAAGGCCTCCCTTGACGCGGTAGTAGAACCCGACGTCGAACGCTTCCGCGTCCGCCCGACCCGTGTTCTTGATCACCGATGTGACGGTCACGATGTCGGCCTTGCCGATTTCCGCCGGCGACGCCGGCGTCAGCTTGAGGCTCTCCGGATGAAGCTCCGGCTTCTTCGGCTCCGGCTCAAGAATCGTGAGCGTGCGCATCAATGCGTTGTTCGCCTCATCCGACTCCGACAGGTGATTGTCCGGATCGACGACCACGCTGATATCGTAGACCTTGGGCGCAGTCGACAGCCCAAGCTTCTGTGCGTCAAGCGTCACTGCGGCTTCCTCGGGTTCTGCCCCCAACTGGTCGATCTGTGTCGAGGCAAACCGGAGGTGATCGATGTAGAAGTCGACCTTCACGTTCTTGGCCAATCCGCTTCCCGTGTTTTCGATCTCCGACGTCACCCGAACTTCCTCATCCAGCCTGACGACAGACCGGTCGAAGCGGAGACTGAGCGGGTGAAGCTCCAGCGTCTGGATCGTGAGGGAAGCACTGATGTTGTTGTTGCCCTCATCCTGTTCCGTAATCTGTTCGGCGGAATCCACAACGGCCGTAACGAGATACGTCCCGGGATCAAGCTCCAGGCTGTGAGGATCGAGTGTGCCGGTGATCGTCGTCGCACCCAACGTATCCGGGATGAACGGCGTAACTGGATCCATCGGAATGCTCATCGGCTGTCCATCGAGGAGGAAGAGGACTGCGAACGAGCTTAACATGTACTCGCCCGTGTTCTCAACCACAAGAGTGATCCGCCACGGATCCATCTCGCTCGTACCCGTCTGCTCGAACGCCAGCTGAATCGGCTGCAGCTCGGGCAAGCCGATCGTCGATGCGACGAGTTCCATCGAGGTCGTCAGCTCGTTGTTCAGCTCATCGACCTCGGGGATCTGATTGGAAACGTCGGCGACAACCTTGATCTCGTAGTGTCCGAGCTCCATGTCGGCCGTCTCGAAATCGTAGGTCCTCTCAAGGAAATCCTGCTGACTCGGTCCGAGATGTTCCTCTTCGCTCGTGCCAAGCAGGATCCACGGCTCACCCTCACGTGCCGGGCGATAGAAGAACCCCACGGTGAAGCTGTTCGCGTTCCGCGAGCCCGTGTTGCTGATCCTGGCGTAGATCTGCACATCCTCGCCGCGCGTTACTGTAGAGGGCGGATCAAGGACGATCTTCTGAACGTGCAGCTCCGCAAGCCCACTCTGCGTCTGCCCGGCCAGGCCGAGCGTCAAGCCTGCGAGCAGCGCCACGCACACAACCAGACTTGCCTTATTCATCCTCCTTGCCTCCCTCCGCACCATGGTTATCGAATCCTCCTTCTTACCGTTCCGTCCGAATCATGTAGACAGCCCCATCATTCCCACCATAGTAGTAAACGCGTACCAAGCGCTCAATGCTCCCCGTACCGATCGTGTATTCGTCGATGACCAGTGAGGACCCCACAGTTGTGCCGGAGGACGCCGACGCGTCGATCGCAAACACCTCAATCCCGCGCGAATCGAGTACGTAGGGCATTCCCCCTGTATCCACGATGAAGACTCTTCCTGTTCGCGCGTCCCACACGGGCGCCGGCGCGAATCCGTCTTGTGGGAATTCCGTCGACACGGTGTACGACCACATCTCCTGTCCGAGGGAGTCCAACGCGAAAAGCCGTCCATCCTGGACCGCAACGTAGATTGGGTCGAAATCGCTCGGATCGACCACAACCGCAGCGATAGCGCTTCCGAGGGAGCCGATCTGAGGATATTGCCACAGCCTCACGAGTCCGTTCCCGTTACAGGGCGCATAGGCAAACAGGTTCCCTTCCTCGGTTCCGACGTAGATCGCCGACGGTCCAACTGCAAGCGATGTCAACGTGCCCTGGAAACCGGGAAGCGCGCACCTCGGCTCCAAAGAGCCCGTGAGAGAGTAGAAGGTCGAAGCCGAGATGACGTAGACCAGATTGGCGGACGAGTCGACCGTGATCGCAACCACGGACTCCGTTGAACCGCTTCCGGTCACGAGGTTCCCTTGCGGATCGATCGCCAGCATGCCCTTGCTCGTGCCCACGTAGACCGTTCCATCGGTCGCCGCCGTCATACAGGTGACCGACATGGACTCAAACAACGTAATCTCGTCTTCTGACTCGCCCGTCGCCGGGTTCAGGACGTGGATGACGTCCGGACTTGCCGCGACAGCCACGTACAGGGCAACGCCTGGCACGAGGCCCAGAGCGACGACTTCGCCTCCCCCCAGGCTGACATCGAAGAGCGTGACAGCCGGCTCACCTTGGAGGAGTGCCACAACACGCCCGTTCGAAGACGCCGCGTACAACACGTCAGATCCTTCATCCGCTATGAGATATCGGGCGTCGCCTCCGATGTTGGCCACCTCCTCGACAGGAACGGGCGGCGCCTCGACGACCGAGAAGGGTTCCTCGAGCGTGTTGTTGTTCGTAGGCCTTCGGTCGTCCGTCTCCGTGACCGCGTTCTCGACATCAGCAGTGACGCGAAACGCGAAGTCGCCGAGGGCCGACGTTGACAGACCGAACGACAGATCGAGGGTCGCACCCGGCCCGAGTCTCGAGACGGCAACGTCGCGGACGGGACCACCGTCCAGCTGTTCCAAGCGCACATCGAATGCGCTCGCGCCGACTTCCTTGCTCAGGTTGCGAACGCGGGCGTAGGCGGTCACGCTCGATCCTTTTTCCAGCGGAGGATCGACCGAGAACCAGATCTCGTCGATCGTGAGATCCGGCTTGACCATCCCCGTCACGTGCGCCGACGCGGTGGCCCCATTGTCCGCCTCTCGACCCCGCTCGTCGACCTCGTACAAGGCATCCGCCATCCCGATGAGCTGATAGAGACCGGGCGTCGCCGGTGATTCCACGGTTCCGAACTGCTCGGCGAGATCTGTTTCCGTCTCTCCAGCCAGCCCAGGGACTCGGACCGCGATCCCCGTCGGCACACACGGGCCGTCGTCCAGTTGCCAGCAGAGGGTGACGTCAAACGCCTTGTCCGCCTCTTGTTGACCCGCATTCCAGACGACAGCTTCCTCGATAGTGATCGCCTGACGCGCATCGACATCCTGCGTCGGCGCTATGCGCAGCGACTTGAAGACGATGTTCGGATACGGCGTGGGGGGGATCACGACCTCTTCAGCCGAGCCGATCCGGAAGCCGACGATCATCTCGTTGTTACTCTCATCCTGCTCGGGGACCTCGCCGTCCGCCAAGTGCACTCCCGGCGGGTCGACGCGAACACGGATCTCGTAGAGACCAGAAGGCCACTCCTCGGTGTCGCAGTCCAGATAGACGAGCGCGGTGGTGTTTCTCGCCAGATCGTCGATATCTTGCCGCACACAGAAAAAGGGCTCCGAGGACTCGCCGGTACTGCAAGCGGCGTGGAAGCTCCCCCAGGGCTCGCTCGCCGACGAACGGTATCGAGACGAGATCTCAGCCTGGAAGTGTCCCGTGTCGATGCTTCCCGTGTTCTTGATCCTCGCGGTGATCGACAAGGAGCTTCCATCCTCAACGAGGAGCGGCGATGGGGGACTCACTTCGATTCCCGTCGGGTGGAGCTCCGCGAGTCTAGGCTCCGGTTCATTGATGCGGAACGGAACGCGCATCTCGTTGTTCAGCCTGTCGTTGTCCGGGAGCCGTCCGTCCGGATCGACGACGACGCGCAACGTGTACGTCGAGGCGGGCAGGTCCGTCGTATCGAGGTACCCGCGGAGAGAAACGCGCTCATCCTGAGCCAGTCCTCCTCCCTGATAGTAGGCCGTGTCGACTCGGGATCCGTCGACGTAGAAACCGACTGTGAATGTCTCCACAGTGAGCCGCCCCGTATTCTCGATCACGCCGACGACCTCGACGGTATCCCCTTGCCGAATCGGCGCAGCGCCAAGTTCGACGCGTATCGGATGCAGTTCGGCACCCTGTACCGTCAAGCCCGTCGCAACCGAGTTGTTGTCCTCGTTCACCTCCGAGACGACCTGCGTCGCGTCGACCTCGGCCCGAATCTCATAGTCGCCCGGCGTCCCGAAGCGAATCTCCCTGTAGGCCGAAACCGTGTTCAACTCTTCCTCGATCGCGATCTGGGGGATCGAGTAGTCCCCCGCTGGCTCCCACGGATACTCGACGCCCGAGCCCGCCCTGCGGACGTAGTAGCGAACGATGATGCTGCTCTCGCCCGGCCTCGCGATGCTGCCTCCGACGTTCACAACGGTCACGGTCACGCCTACCGTCGGGCCGTTGGGGATGCGCCACTCGACGGGCGCATCGTGCGTCAGCGTGATCTCGACCGGACGCAGTTCGGGCAGATTCAGCTCGGATGGAACGATTGTCATGTAGGTTGAGATGACGTTGTTATCCGGGTCCTGCTCGGGGATCCCTCCCAGTAGTCTGATCGTCGCCCGCACCGCATAGACCGTCCCGACGTCCCGCAAGACACTGAGCTGCCGGGAAACCTCAAGGCCAAGGGGCGTGAGGCTTCCCACAACTTCGTCTGGATTCTCGTCATCGGCGAGCAGAATGTCTGCCAGCAAGTCATCAAGCTGCGCGGCGCTATCCAACACCTGCTCGACAGTCAGCACTGTCCCGTGCGCCAGCCCCGGGATGAAGGCGGAGCCGATCGCCACGAACGTGGCCTCCGGCGCCAGCACATCCAGATCCGTCTCCACAGGACGGTCGCAAACGAACGTGCTCGATAGGCCGTCAGGCGCGTCCTCATTCGCCGGCACAATCTCCACAACGACGAGCTGCCCAGTCTCCGGATCGGTGCAGGCGACTGGAGCGAGTTCGAAAAGGACCTCGATTTCTCCCGCCTCGCTGTCTCCCGTGTTCTCGATCTCGGCGATCAGCCCCGTCGTCTCGCCTCGCTCCACGGGCGAGGCCGTGGTCAACTCAAACCGCAACGGACGGAGCTCGGGCTTGACAGGTAGGACCGTAAGGTAGACCGAGCACGCGTTGTTCGTTTCGTCCTCTTCTGGGATCCGATGCTCCGGATCGACGGCCACGGTGACTTCGTAGGTGCCCGGGAGGAGAGAGTCCGTGTCGATCGCAGAAGACACCTCGGCGCTCCCGCCGTAGCCGAAAGGCTGAAGCGACAGTCTCTCAAACCCACAGGCCTCCTGCTTGTCGAGGCGACGCCATTCGAAGAGGACGTCGATCCCCGTTGCGGGAGAGACGCCCGTCGCGTTTGCCACCACGGCGCGAACCTCGACCGTCTTCCCCTGGAGGATCTCCGAGCCCTCGACGAAGACGATGCAGCCGTCGGCCAATGGGTCCAGCGTGAAGTCAGGAAGCGAACTCGCAGCGCAGGGCATCCATGTACCGCCCACAGCGAGTCCCACAAACAGAACTAGGATACTGAAGTTCCACCGTGTCGCGCGACTCATCCGCCCCCCTTTGCTTTGAATCTCCCTTTGCTCAGACTCAATCCGTCTCACAACCACCGCTCCAACAACTGAGGCATCTCCGTGCTCTCTCAGAATCCTAGCTATCCCCTTGCCACTTCCAGTACGAATCCTCCTTTCCAGCGCGAGTCAAGTCGAACACGTACAGCCTCCCGTCGCTCGCCCCGAAGAGCAGGACCTCGATCAGAGGGTAGCCCGATGTTGCGTCGACCGCGTCGAGAGTGGCGATGATCGGCGCCGTCAGCACCGCTGGCGCAGGATCGTACAGAGCGGGGTCGTTCAGCGTCACCTGAAGCAACTCGTACTTGCTGAGCGCCGGTTCCGGGGCCCCTGCTGTGTCATATGAAGGCCAAAGAACGACCTGCACGGGCTCGCAGAGGTCCTGTGTGAAGGACCGGAGCTCCCCCGCGTCCGTCGTCACGAAGACGGCCCGCGGCACGGCATCGCCCTCACCCAAATCATTGGGATCGGACAGAACCGCGATGTTTGTCGGAACGCCTTCGAAGTCGGGGGGGTCACAACCTTGGAGCGAATCCACACCAATGACCGGATTGCCAGCGACTACTACTCCCTTGTTCACACCGTCCTCAGAAGCGGCGTAGATGATGGCCGATCCGGCCGATCCACCAGCCAGGCCGAGCGAAACCACCTCGCACCGAGTGCATGCCTTCATCTCCGGGAGCTCGCCGCTCTCCGTTGGATCGTGAAACAGGACGAAGTTTGCTTCAGCAAACGCAGCGCCGACCGATCCGTCGGAGAATGCCTTCGCAACAATCGGCGACGTCAGGCTTGCTCTCACGACCGCATCGGGGCTCACGGAATCTCTGCGCGCCTCGAGATGGTAAACATCTTCCGCAGAGGCGAACCAGACGTTTCCGTCCGCTTCGGCTGCAGCCAAGATCGGCGTCTTGTCCGGATCCTTCATCTCCCAAAGTTTGTCACCGTTCTGGCTGTCAACGGCGAAGAGCCCGTCCGACGTCACGAAGACGACCATAGTCTGGTCCTCCACGACAAGCGGAGGATTGAGAACGGTCCCCGATAGGGTAACAGGCCCCCAGGACTCGCTGTAGTCCTGACCCCGGAAGATGGAGGACGGCCCGTACACTGTGTCGAGAATCCCGTAAGCCTCGCCTTCCCCGGTCGCCACGTAGACACGAACGACCCCACTGGGATCTCCGATCGCCGCGATCGCTTCGATCGTACCTCCGGAGGCCGGCTTCCATGGCTCTTCCCACCGCGCGCTGGCTGTCTTGATGTACTGAAAGGCGCTCGAGGCACCAGACAGCGCGATTTCGCTCGAGTGGAGGGAGGAAGCCCCTCCCGATTCGACTGCGTGGAAGGCCACGATCGGAAACCCGCACGCGTCCTCGTCCGCTTGGCACGGCCAACTCGCGATGACGGGGGCGAGAGAGATCTTGCCCTCCGCCTCTTCTTCGCAATCTGTGCAGCAGGACACTCTGTCGGGGGACGTCCACAAGTCGACCCAGGAGTAGGCGTTGGTCTCCCCAGCCTTCTCCGGTACGTAGACCGGGTCGCTGAGAGGGGATTCGTCGGAATCGTACGCCTGCAGTCTCAGCTGCACCGCCTTCGGCTCACCAAGATCTGCGTTCTCGAATCCGAACGTATATTGGAAGTAGAGTTTCAGCGTGAAATCCTCGCCTGGGTCCGCCAGCTTCGTTCTGGCTTCGGGGTCGGTACTCCGGGTATTTAGAATCCAGCAGGCATTCTTGAGCTCCTGGAAGGCCGTCTCGTCCTCGCCGCCAATCCGGTACGAACACCTGAGCTGCGGCTCGCCATTCTCGCCTTCCTCGAAGTCCTCCACGGCAATCGTGTCCGTTCCGAGGTTTGTCAGCTCCACCGTCACCGTCTTCGCCCCCCTGTAGACCCGGCCATCGAGTTGATCGTCAAAGATGTCTTGGTTTACCCTTGCGACGGCCTCTCCCATAGCGCACAGAGGAATCACCAGCTCCCCCGTCAAGCTTCCGGATGCCTGAACAAGTCGCCCGGCGTCATCGAGCAAGAAGCCTACGGCTCTTCCTTCCTTGAGGACCTTAAGAGACTTGAGCGTCGCGTTCTCGCTTGAAGCCGCCTCGAAGTTGCCAACAACGAAGACGTTGTAGATGCCCGGTTGAATGTTCCCGAGGTTCCATTCGACGACCGCTCGGCGAAACGATCCCGCGGCCACATGAGACCATGGCACGTTTGTGGCGCCAATCTGCGCGGTCTCTTTCGTGATCTTGTTCTCGTAGTAGAAGGTCGCCAGAACCTCTTCTGCTTCCTCACCGTTCGGGGTCAACACCGCGGCGATGCGCACGGTGTCCCCGACAACCGCCGAATCCGCAGGAAGCGAGCCCGGAAACTCTGAGATGATCTCGAACTCGAGCCGCTCCAAGGTCGCCAGCGCACCGCAAGTGCTGACGGATAGGCCAAGAAGCACCAGGCCGGAAAGACAACAGACCACGATGGTCGACGTTCGCAGCCGCACACCAACACCTACCATGTCCCACCTCTCTTGCAGTCTACGCTACGTCCTGTCGTTCTTCCCTCGAGACGCCCTCTTCCCCTTGGAAGCGCTGCCGGAACGGGCACGATCTATTCCTCATTCCGCCGCCCCAGAAGCCTTCTCTCGCAGCAGCCGTGTTCCGGTCGCTGACAGACACTGTCCCGAAACGGTCCACTCGCTACTTACTGAACGCCCTGCAGAAGCACGCCGATGTCTTCGTAGATGAACCCAATGACTTCATGGCCCATGGGCGGACTCCCGGCCGCCGCATCGATCGTGTACAGCGGATCTCCCCCATGCTCGGCGGTGAATGCATCTGCATCCTGGTAGTCGATGGCTACTACGCGGTAGACGAGGCGATCAATGTCCACCCGAAGCTCTTCGCGAAGCCACCGCCACGCGTCAAATCGAACGTCCGAACGGTCCACGTTCCCCGGAGACTTCCCATCGAGGAGCCCAACAGCGGCCGACAGATCAGCCACGACTTGATCGTCTATCCCTAGCAGGAGATCGAAGAAGACGTCGACCGCGTCCAGGCCCGCGTCCGCTTCCCCCGCAAGCTGTACAGCCAGGACGACATTCTCGCCCGTTGAGCCAATCGCTTGCGGCCTTGCAGGGCGATCAACGTCCCGTGACGGAGAGAATCCGAACGCGCCGACATCAACGCCGCGAGTCATGTCGAGGGCTATGACCGTCCATTCGTTCGCTTCCACCGGAATGCCTGCGGACTGCAACACACCGCGCGGGTTGGCGAGGAAGACCTGCCGCTCGGGCAAGTGACCTTCACCCGTGATGCTTGCCATGTACTCCTGCAACGCTTGCAGGTGGTCGAAAGAGCTGACGGAGCGAACGTACGATTCCCAAGCTCCGATTCCTCTCTCCTGCGCGGAAAGCGTCCCCGCGAGAATCACGATTGCGGCTGAGATGAGAAGAAGCGAGACCGCGCGAAGAGGCTTCGCGCGAGCGAGCGGTTTCCTGTTCATGCGGGCCTCCTTGTTTTCAGTATAGTCCATCGTACGGCCGGTGTGAACCCCTTTCCCAGTGTTCATCACTGTCTCCTCTCCGATTCACTGCCCCATGCGATCGGCGATCGCCTGCCGAATGTACACAGTGCCCGGCCATGGGTTTCGCGGTCCTGCTCCTGCGTTGACCTTGTTTTCGAACCCACACTCGACGCGTGTTCGTCGTTCGATCTCCCCGCTACTGCTGTTCGGTCTTGACCATCGCGCGAACCGGCAGCCCTTCGACAATGTCCACATCTGGAAGAACGTGCTCGGCCACGGAGCACAGCGCGTAGTCAGCCGCGATGGTCGATCCGACCGCGATTACTGCAACGACTTCCATCTCCACGAGACCGGTCGTTTCATCGAGGATGGGACGAAGGACCTCGAATCGGTCGGCGGGCTCCGGCGAACTGGCGACGTCCAGCGAAATGAGGATCCCGTTTGACCCCACGACGGCGACTCGACCGGTCACCGGGGACACGGGACTGCTGAGCCAGACGCTGCCGATGACCTCTTCACCGCCGTACACGACGGGATGTTGCGACTTGTCATCACCGAATTCGCTTTTGACGTAGGCAGGGACGACCTCTTCGAGATACGCGGCCACCTCGGCGATGGTCACCCTCCCATCTTCGTCCGCGTCTGCTTCCGGCGCTGAGGACTTGTCCGCTCCGAGTCCTCTCAAGAGGTAGTAGGTGAAGACGCCGTGCTGAAGACCTTCGTCTTCGAATGACTCCTCGAACTCCTCCGAAGCGCAGAGCACGATGTGACTCTCCCCGTCCAGAGAGACATCGACCAATGTTCCGCCCATTCCGGTTCTGCCTCCGAGGCTCCGGCTGGCTCCTCCGGAATGGCACGAATCCATGACCAGAAGGACCTGTGCACCCTTCGACTCGAACGAAAAGAGCCAGTCTCCCAGCACGTCATCTCGGATGGCCGTCGAGTAGAGCTCCGAGCTCGACGCGTCAACCGGGATCAGGTACTCATCCTTGCCGTCATCTTCATCTGCATTGTGGTCCTCTCCCTGGTCCCCGTGTCCTGCGAAGTAAATGACGATCACGTCACCCTCTGAGACTTTCCCTAACAGCCACCCGACCTGGTTCCAGATGTTTTTCAGGCTCGCTTCTTCTCCGATTAGGTCGCGCGCGAGGTCCCGTGAGAATCCCCCTCCGTCGGGGTCCACAGCGTAGTCGTAGAATGCCCTCGCGTCGGCCGCGGCATATCCCAGATCAGCGATTCGATCATCTTCGTATTCCGAGATCCCGATGACGAATGCATACCGCTCTCCGTCGAACGTTGCGCTCTGGTCCTGCTCATCCGTGACCCGAATCATGCGTTCGGCCGTGGTCGTCGCTCCATCATTGTCCGTCACCGCAAGGAGGATCTCGTAAGTTCCCGGCTCGGTGAACGTCACTTCCAGCACAGATCCTTCGGCGGCCCGCCGGCCGTCGACAAACGACCACGCCAGACTCGCGACTTCGCCATCCAAGTCGAACGACTCTGCGGCATCGAACTGGACGAGATCGCCGACAACCGGGTCACTCGGACTCACGGCGAACGATGCAGTGGGCTCGAGATTCGGAATCGAGACCGTCTCCGTGTACTCGGCCGTGCGCCCGCTGTCGTCGGTCACCCTGAGCGTCACATCGTGATCCCCAGTCTCTGCAAACTGGAATTCCAGGTAGTCGTCTCCCGGATGCTCTACCCCGTCGACGGCCCACTGGCTGTTGGTGATCTGCCCATCCACAGGAGGGCGAGACACGTTGAAGAACACGATCGGCTCTGTACGGTCGAGCTTGTCCTGAAGAACTCCGAAGACGAATTCCGCCGTTGGCCCCTCACTCAAACCTGCGAGGTCATCCGGGGGGCTTGCGGGCGGTGGAGGGGCCGAAGGAACTACCTCGCCCGGCTCCTCTACCGCCCACTCAGACGCCGAACCCTCCGGTGCCTGTGCGTCGACCGAGCACAGACTCATGCTCTGGGGCCCTACCGGCGAGTCCGAACTGCCCGTCCGCTGCTCATTCGCGTGGAACATCGGCCAGCCCGTCAGTGCGGGTCCGGAGGTCCCAGTGGCAAGCGCGGTGAGCTGATTGCCAGAGGTGACGAGGAGCACGCCATCGCGCGCCAGCATAAGCTCCGGTACCCCTCGGTCAATACTGGGACTCACAATCCGGTCGCACTCGCCGCCCTCGGGGCATGGATCCCATCCGGCGTCAGAGACCAGATCGACCTCCCACTGGAGGTCCCCGACGCGGGAGTAGGCCTTCACGCGCCCTGACATCGTCAGCACATACAAGGCCCCGTCCTCGCTCAAGCAAGGGGCTCCGATCAACCACTCCTCCAGCATGACGATCCAGAGCTGTTGTCCGTCCTGATCGAAGCTCGCGAGCGTTCCGTCCAACGAACTCGTGTAGATGACGCCCCGCTCGTCGACGACGGGAGAGTGAACGCCAAACTTCCCGGCCTTCGCGCGCCACCAAGGCTTGCCGTCACTCGGGCGGAGTGCGTACAGCCATCCTGAGTCGGTCCCTGCATACACCTCGCCCCTTGAGCCAATCGCTGGCGAGGAACGCACTCTGCCTCCCAGTGGAGTCGACCAAAGGAGATCTCCCCACGCGTTCAGCGCGCGAAACTCCCCATCGTCGCATCCGAAGAGGATGTTGCCCGCCCCATCGACCGCTGGAGAAGAGCGGATCGCCTGACCGGCGTCGTAGCTCCAGAGAAGTTCACTGTTGAACGTGTCAATGGCGTGGAGCTTCCCGTCATCAGATCCTACGTAGGCAATCCCACGCCAATCGATCGCCGGAGACGTACGCAGAGGAGATCCAAGATCGAGCGGAGCCGAGGTTGAGCCGTCCGGGTAGACGAAGTAGATCGCGCCGTCGAGTGTGCCGCAGACCAACGTGCCGTCGTAGATTGCCGCTGGCGGACTGGTTCCGATCGTGCCGATCTGATGTTCGTTCACAACGGCACCGTCCTCCAAGCGAACCTCGAAGAGTGTAGTGTAGTTCCCACCGACGTACACCACGAGATCATCCAAAACGGTCGCCGATGACATGCCGCTGATCGACGTCAGGATCCAGAGAACCGCCGGAGGTGAAACCACAGCCGCCGGAGTCGCCGAAACAATCAGAAGCCACGACAGCATCACGAGAATCGCCACGAGACTCCGCCGTAGCGTTTCACGGACTCCGCCCCGGCTCATTCGCCTCCCTGAACCAGACACGCTGCCCTCCTTACCCAGATGCCCGCTCCGTGTCCCGGGACCAATTCCCTCCGAAGCTGACAACGATATCCCAACATAGCCCTAGTGATGAAGTGTGTCAACAAACAGTTGGACCTGGATCGTCGAATGCGTCGGACCCTCTTGGGGCTGAACAACCGCGAAGCGAGGACACCGAGTCCATCTTCACGCCACTCGGCAGGCGCTCACGTATACTCCGAGGATGTCAGCCTCAGCCGTAACGCCCGTTCGCGTGCACGTTCTGCGCTCGCCGGAAGCGACCGACGAGCTGCGACAGCTTCTCGATCCGGCGATCGAGCTGACGGGCGGCGACGACGCGTTACCGCCACCTGCGGAGATCGAGATCCTCATCGACGGCCGCCCAACGAGGGAGGACATCGAAGCGTGTCCTGGCCTTCGGATGCTGATCATCCCGTACGCGGGGATTCCGGAGGCGACGCGCGAGTTGATGCTCGAGTTCCCGCACGTCGCGGTTCACAACCTCCACCACAACGCATCGGCTGCCTCGGAGCTTGCGATTGCCCTGTTCCTGGCAGCGGCCAAGCGGTTGATCCCGGCCGATCGGGCGCTTCGCCAAGGCGATTGGTCGATCCGATACGCGGACGGAGGCGATCTGCTCCTTCAAGGGAAGACGGCGCTCGTTCTTGGGCTCGGCGCCATCGGAAGCCTCATTGCGCGAGCATGCGCCGGCCTGGGAATGCACGTCATCGGGATCCGTCGGCGCTTGAATCTCCCGCTCGACGCGACCATCGAAACCCACGACCTCAGCTCACTTCTCATGATCCTCCCGCAAGCCGCCGCTCTGTTCGTCGCCCTTCCGCTTACGCCTGAGACCAGGGGACTGATCGGCCAACGAGAGCTCACTCTCCTCGGGAAGGACGCGGCGCTCGTCAACGTCGCGCGAGGCCCGATCGTCGACGAGCAATCTCTCTTCCAGGCGCTCTCGGAGGGACGACTCGGCGCGGCGGGGCTCGATGTCTGGTATCAGTATCCGCGCGACGCCGATGAGCGCACATCCACCTTCCCATCGACCTTTCCGTTCCACAAACTCGACAATGTCGTTCTCAGCCCGCATCGAGGCGGCGCGTACCAGCGTCCCGAACTGGAGCGCCTTCGCATCGAGCACCTGGCATGTCTTCTCAACGCGATTCCACGCGGCGAGCCGATCCCGAACCGCGTCGACATCGAAGCCGGCTACTAGAGAGCGCCGCCCCGCCCATTCTCCCTGCAGGTTCTCCGCCACAGCGCAGACGTGCCTTCCATAAATCGTTTCAGCATCGTAGGTCGCGCCCCCAATCTGAGCCCACCACAATCCCACAGACGCTTCACATGCGACCTGTATTTTCGGCCGCAGCCTGAGTGAGAAGCGACAGGAGGAACGAACATGAGACGACGCGTTCAACGTGGCACTGCGATCACCGTTGTCGTCCTGAGCATGGTAGCTTTCGTCTGCGCCATCGCCGACGACAGTCCCGTCCAGGAGATCGAGATCGACGAGTATCAGGGAGAACGCCTCGGGTCGGTCGAGGACTTCCCCGAGAATTCGATCCTGGGCGTTCAGCACGTCGCCGCTGCGACGTACGCGCTCCGGATCGACGGCATCGTGAGTCAGACGGCATCGCTGACCCTGCAAGAGCTCCAGGCGTTCTCACGGGAAGAAAAACTCGTGACGCTCAACTGCGTGGAGGGATGGTCGGTCAAGGCGCTTTGGGAGGGAATTCCGCTCGCGGAACTGCTCGAGACCGTTCAGCCGTCACCCGAGGCGAACACCGTCATCTTCCACGCTGCCGACGGCTACACAAGCTCGCTCCCGCTCGAGTTCATCCTCGAGCGCAACTTGATCATCGCTGACCGGATCAACGGGATCACGCTTCCAGCGTCGAGAGGTTTTCCCTTCCAGCTCATCGCCGAAGAAAAGTTCGGCTACAAGTGGGTCCGCTGGCTGACGCGAATCGAGCTTTCGGACGATCCCAACTACCGAGGCTTCTGGGAACGCCGCGGTTTCAACAACGACGCCGCCCTCGACGGGCCGATTCTCGACGACGGGTAGTGCCTGAGCGCACGCGTCGAGAACCAGCAGGCGGGATACCGGCCGCGCAATGCTGGGAGACCCTCAGCCCGGGCAAGAGATCGGCCGAGCACGTGGCTCGGATGCTCTGGCTGATCCAGTCTAGCTCGTGAAATCGACCTTGGGTAGCTCGCGAGCGAGTTCTTCGATTTCGAAGAACTCCTCCTGCTGGAACCCGAACATCGAAGCGATCAGGTTCGACGGGAAGACCTCAACGCGTGTGTTCATCTCGCGAACGTTGGCGTTGTAGAACCTGCGAGCCGCCTGGATCCGATCCTCCGTGTTCTGCAGCTCCTGCTGGAGCTGGAGGAAGTTCTGGTTCGCCTTGAGATCCGGATAGGCTTCTGCCAGGGCGAACAGACGGCCGAGCGCGCGAACGAGCGGGATCTCATCCGTCGCCTGCTGGCCCGGTGATCCCGTGGAATCGACCGCTTGCGATCGCGCTTGGATCACGGCGTCGAGCGTCTCCTTCTCGTGCGCCGCGTACCCCTTGACCGTCTCCACAACGTTTGGGATGAGGTCGTAGCGTCGCTTCAGCTCCGTGTCGATCGCAGACCAGCTCTCACGCACGCGCTGGCGGAGCCTGATCAACGCGTTGTAGGTCCCAATGCTGAAGAGCAGAACCAACGCGACGGCACCCAAGACCACGAACAGACCTATCATTGTCTTCCTCCTTGCTCGCGAACGACGTAGTCGGGAAGTCGATCGAGAATCCCTTCCGCGACGCCGATCGCCGTCTCGTACGTCTCCGGACTGAACTTGCGATTCCGCCAGACGATGACCTCTCGGTCGCCGAACTGAATCCCGAACCTCGGCTGCGACAGCAGAAACTCCATCGTCCGCTGATGGAGAACGTCGTACGCCCATCGTTTGTCCGGGCTCTTCACGCGGAAGGCGCGACTGAATTCCGCGGACTCAAAGTCGATGTCGTCGATGCCGAAGAGTTCGGTCAGCTTGTCGAACACGTTCTCCGATCGGATGTGAAGGGGCTTCAGGTCAACCGCCGCGTCAAGGACGATCGCCGAGAACCTGAAATCGTGTCGGTTCTTCCCGTGGCCGGTCGCGTAGTGATAGTCGAACGCAACGACACCGCGGTCATTCCATGTTCCCGACGTGACGTTGTACGCGTATCGACTGTGTCCGCGACGCAGGCAGTTGAAGTCGGGATTGCGCTCGTCGAAACCGCGATCCCGAGTCGGATCGAACTGCCATCCCTTGGAGGCGGCCCAGGCGGCCACCACTTTCCGACGCTTCGAGCCGAACCACCAAGCGACGGCGATCCCGGCGACGATAAGAACGGCAACAAGCGCGGATCCTTGCATGACAGGACCCGATCATACGGGAAGTCGCCGCCTCCGACAGGCTCCGGGCCAGGGAGCGGATCGAGCTCGCTTTAGTACATCGTCTGCATGTCGATCAGGCCGAGTCCACGTGCGCGGCGCTCGGCGAGCCGATAGCAGGCAAAGGCGAGGAGAGCTACGAACAACGACGACCCTGCGACAATCACGAGGAGCATCTCGTCCGACAGACCGTCGAGAGATCGACTCGCACCAATGCCGATCAGCGACCGGCGACGTAGTAGCTGTGGCGCGCGGTGATCAGCGTGATCCCGCCGAGCAGAATACCGAGAAAGGTCAGGATCGAGGCGCCGAAGAACGAGGCACCGACGAACAGCGGCCAGTCGATCGAGGAGAACTCGATCGGCACACCAAGGGCGAATACGCCTAGAAGGAGCGTGATCACGAGGGCAATCGTGGCGATGATCGCCTTCGCGATCCCGCGGCCGGCGAGATAGGCGAAGATGTTGAGCGGCGCAGCGTACATGTATTTCAGCATCCCGTAGTGTTCACGGTCGTCGATGATGCTCCAGCTGATTCCCGACAAGACGGTCGGGACGTAGATGAAGAAGGCGTTCCCGACGAAGATTGCGGGGAAGAGAGGGTTCTCCAAGCCTCCTCGGGCGATGACGACGTACATGAACACCAGAATCAGCGCGCCGGCGATCGGCTTGATCACGGAGTAGATCGCGAAGACGAACGGGTCGGCCCAGTTCGATTCGATCTGCCAACCGAGCCAGGCGGCAATCCTCAGGCTGCGCCACGTTTCTCGGGAACGGATGG
The DNA here is from genome assembly GCA_049643905.1 of Bipolaricaulia bacterium. GTDB lineage: Bacteria > Bipolaricaulota > Bipolaricaulia > UBA7950 > UBA9294 > CAZMYM01. Next base: position 3,501 of record JBARQW010000231.1, on the reverse strand, counting down.
CCGACTTCATCACTGTCCCCTCAACGTCAGCCGGCCCTCGCGCCGCGCGAGCCCCTCGAGGTAGCCGAGGGAACGGTGGGCGAGGGTTAAGAACAGGACGGCCGAGCCGCCCAGGATCGCGAGTTCGACCTGCGGCGAGAGGAAACGCAAATTCGCCATCATTCCCGGGAAGAGAAGCTGCCGCATCGCGTCGAGTCCCAGCGTGATCGGAACGATCGAAGCCGCCGCAGCGACGGCGAATCCAAGGGCGCGAACAGGGAAGTAGAAGCCCGACACCAGGAAGACCGGCTCACGGAGCAGCTCCGACATGTGCCACGCTTCGCGACCGAACAGAAGGAACAACGAGCTGAGCAGCATCCCCAGGCCGTAGAGCGCAACCATGGTGGAGACGAAGACCCCGACGAAGATCGGGACGCTGGTCACCGTCATCGGCACGCGGAAGATCAAGGTCCCGATCGCAATCACCGCGAGTGCCCGGACCGTCGTCGCGACGACTCCGCCGATCGCCATGCCCAGAAGAATCGCCATCAGCGATGTCGGCGCGATGATGTAGAGCTCGAGATTCCCCGTTTCCTTCTCCCAGTACATCTGGCTCGCCATGTTCCACATGATGTTCATCCAGTACGCGGTCATCGCTCCGCCGAGAACGACGAACCCGAGGAACTCTGGAGGGGCGTCAATCGCTCTGTAGATGAAGACGTAGGCCGCCACCGACAAGAGCGGTAGGAAGACATCGAAGAAGAACCAGCTCTTTTCCCGTTGCAGTCCGATGACGCGAGGGTAGGCCCGCCCTCGCACCGTTCGCCAGAAGACTGTCCAGCCGGTCGGACGCGTCATGACCCTTGCTCCTCGGCCTCTTCGAATCCGTGACCGACGACGCGGAGGAAGACGTCCTCGAGCGACGCTTCGCGCTTCTCGAGCGAAAGCAGATGTCCACCGCTCTCCTGAATCGCGCTGAGAACCTGCGTCAGCGCGTTCTCGTCGGCGAGGACTACGTCGACCTCGACGTGGTCCTCCCGGGATGTCTGCGTGAACCGCACGACATCCTGGATCCCGCCGACGACGGACTCAGCATCGGCCAAGGATCCGACCCGCAAGCGGAAGATCGCGTCCCGTTGTAGATCCCGCTTCAGGCTTCCGGGCTTGTCGCAGGCGAGAATCCGACCGCCGTCGATGATCGCAACGCGATCGCACAACTCGTCGGCCTCGTGCATCGCGTGGGTCGTCAGCAGGATCGTCCGTTTCTCTTTCCGATCGACCCACTTGCGAATGAAGTCGCGGAGAACCCGTGTTGTCTGAACATCGAGTCCGAGCGTCGGCTCGTCGAGGAACAGGATCTCGGGATCGGTCAGGAATCCGCGGACGAAATTCATCTTCTGCCGCATTCCGGTCGAGAGGTGGAAGATCTTGGTCCGTGAGCGATCCGCAAGTCCTACGATCTCGAGCAACTCGCGTATGCGGGATCGCGCCGTCGCCGTGTCCATCCCGTAGAACTGCGAGAACATCCACAGGTTCTCCTCGACCGTCAGGAGCCCGTATCCGGACGACTCCCCGCCGGAGACCATGTTGATGTGGCGGCGCACCTCCCACGGATTCTCGACCACGTCGACTCCGGCGACCCACGCCCGCCCCGACGTCGGCGAGAGAAGGGTTGCCAGGATCTTGATCATCGTCGTCTTCCCCGCGCCGTTCGGTCCCAGGACACCAAGAAGCTCACCTCGTGCCACGTCGAGACTGACGCCGTCGAGGGCGGTGATCTCTCGCTTCTGCCCCTTCGCCTCGCGCCGTCGAACACGGAAGATCCGCGTCAGCTCCTCGACGCGGATCGCTTCGTCTGCCGGCATGAGCGAAGTGCCTCCTTCGTCGCTGGATGGCGTTGCTGCGTCTGCATGTGCTGCAGGCTCAGGGAGTATACCGAGCTGTCGAGGAACTGCCCGCCCAAATTGACTTCCCGGCTCTTACGCGGAACCGGATTTCCCTCGCAGGAGACACATGCGCCTCGGGATGCTCTGGACAATCGACCTGGCTTCGACGTTCGATCCGGGGCAGGGTGAGTGAGTGAACGCCTTCCGGGACCTCGGTGTAGTATGGGCGTGGGTATGCAAAAGAAGATGCGAAGGAGGATCATGAAGAAGCGGCTCCTCTTTGCGGTCATTGTGCTCGCTCTCGCGAGCTCAGCAGCGGTGGGCGTGGAATTCGGCCCGATTTCACTCGGCTTTCACTTCATTCCCGCAGTCGAAGCGGGCGAAGGCAATCGAAACTGGGACGTCTCGTTCTCGTTCGGGGTGGGCCTCACGCTCGACGACGCGAACGGCTTCGAAGTCCACGCCTTGACGGATTCCCATCTGACGAGTTTCGGGCTGACGGCCCTCTACAACGGCCGGATAGCCGACCGGATGACCGGCGGAGTAGGTCTCACGGTCCTGTGGCCGTTCGATGAGGCGCAGCGGCTCCTGAAACCGCTCCTCGAGGCCTTCGCTCATGCAGAAGCGACAACGCCACTTGGGCCCATCTTCCGAGGAGAGCTCGCAGTATCGTTCCCTCTCCTGACGATTGCTGAGCGGATGGAAGGATGGGCCTTCATCCCCCTTGCGGAGCTGCCGAGCCTGGCAGTCGCCGGCGAGTTTAACTTCGCTGACGACGCGGTCTTTCAGGGTCAGTTCACGCTCCAACCGGTGATCACCGACACAACACAACTCGAGCGGCCGATCGGACGGTTGTCCGACAATCTTCTCGTGTTGCCACTCGTTTCAGGCTTCATGCGCTACATGCCGTAGTCGATTCCCGGCAGGACCGCGGGGTGCGTTCCGAAGAGGATCTCACCCCGCGTCTTGGGTTCGCTCAGTCACACTCCCCCGTGTCCGTATTGTTCGTCTCGTCGCATTCCTCGACGCGACGGCTCCAGTCAGCCGTTGCTTCGAGCTCTCCGGATTGCTGCGTGAAGAGCGTCTCGAAGTCATAGCGCATCGTGAGCTGACGGCTGCCGCCGGCCTCGAGAGTGTCAATCATCCGATTGACGCTTCCGTCGTCTCCTTTCAGGCGCACGAAGAAGCTCCCCGCCGGAGCGAGGCCGATGTTCGAGACCAGCACCTCGGCCTCCACCTCGCACTCGTAGCCGGTCTCGAACCCCAGCGGCTCGCAAGCACACGAGACCTCTACGATCTCGACGGTGATGTCCGGACAACCCTCCGGGGGCGACGCCTGCGCGTCCTCTTCAGCGCAACAAGGACTGACGTCGGCTGTGTTGTTGCCCTCGTCGGATTCGGCGACTTTCCCGGTGCCGTCGACTTCGAGCAACAACGAACCGCAAGCCGGAGTCGGCAGACCGCTCCCACCGGATGAGAACCTGAACTCAAGTGAGAGCGCGCCGTCTCGATCGAGTTGAGACAACTCAGCCCCGCTCACCGTGTGGGCCTGAATTCCCGCCCCGCCCCACCCGCGTGGATCCATCGTCACATCGAAGTTGGCGAGGATCGGCCACTGCGGTTCCAGGTTCGTCAC
>JBARQW010000230.1:0-30000 GCA_049643905.1 Bipolaricaulia bacterium | reverse complement strand
CTGACGCTCCTCGCCGAAGAGGTGCCGCACCAGAGTCTCGACGTTCGCTACGACCCTGACGAACGGATGATCGAGGGCCACCTCGACATCACGCTCCCTTCGCCCACCGAGACCGTCTACTTCTTCCTCCTTCCGAATCTCGCTCGCGAACCGAACCCTCATCTCTCACAACGCGTCATCGACGGCACCTACCCCTTCGGCTTCGACCCTTCGAGTCTCGATATCGTGTCGGTCAACGCAATCCAGAGCCCGAGCGAGACCCCTCTCTCGTTCCGCCTCCTCGCCATGCCTCCCTTCTTACAGACCTACTCTCTCGAGGAAACGGTTCTCGCCGTCGACGTGGGAGATGCCGACGTTCGTCCGACGATCCGGATTCGCTTCACAACGATGGCGCCTCGGAATTCGTTCGGCGACGACGGGGTGACCGCGGAGATTCTCACCTGGCGTTTCGGCTGGTACCCACTCCTCCTCGAAGGACAAGCGGAGATTGTCGAAGAGAATGGAAGAATCCGGCATGAGACGGACGACGGGCTCCCGTTTGTGCTTCCATGGACCGATCTCGACGCCGTCGTCTCCGCGCCGGGCGACCTGATCTTCCTCTCCGGAGCGGACCAGGCCTCGTCGACAGAGCCGGATGAGGAAACGGACCTGCGAAGGCACGTCGCTGCGTTCGACTCTCCTACGCGATCCTTCGGCATCACCCTCGGAGCAAACTACGAGCTCTACGTCTTGGAAGGCCCGACCCCGATCGAGGTCGCTTACTTCGAGGGTCACGAAGAAGAGGCCCGCCTGTACGCCACCTACGCGCGCGACATCCTCACCGACTACGAGAAACGATTCGGCCCCTACCCGCGGCGGCGGATGACGATTGTCGAGGGCACGAACCGCGGCGGCACCGCATTCGCCGCCGACGGCATTCTTTGGCTGTCAAGCCGCTATTTCACTCACAGGGACATCCCTCTGGCCGGGATCCTGAATCGATTCACCGAGTACGTGCTTGCGCACGAGATCGCCCACCAGTGGTTCGGTCTAGGGTCAGGGGTCGATCTCGACACCGACGCGTGGCTCTCGGAGGGACTCGCGCAGTACGTGTCGATCGGCTACTTCGAGACGCGCCACGGCGCTTTCGAGGGAAACGTGTTTGAGATTGTCGCGCCGGGGCTTCTCGAGGACCTGATCGATCGGCAATTCGGGTTCTATAATCTTCGCGAGCACCAGGTCGAACTCCCTTATCTCTTCTCGCTCTGGTCCGGATTCGACGAAGCGATCGTGAAGCCGACACGCGATCTCGAATTCGCCAACGCGAACGTCGCGAGGCTGTACGACAAGGGATACGTTGTCGCCCGCGCGATCGCGTCGACGGTCGGAGAAGAGACGTTCGATCGAGCCCTTCGAACGGCGTTCGAGATAACACGTGAGGGCCGGTTCAGCGCCGCAGATTTGCAGCGTTTCCTCGAGGAGGCGTCAGACCGCCCGCTCGACGACGTCTTCGCAGCCTGGGTTTACGGGGACGTCGCGGTCGACTACGCGGCCGAGTTCACGTCCGAGCGGCGGACTGAGACGGGGCACGAGACGACGGTGACCGTCCGTCGTGAAGGCGGAATCCCTCAGCCCGTAGACGTGGAAGTGACCCTCACCTCCGGGGCGACGCTCCGCGAAACGTGGGACGGCGCACAGGCGGAGGGGACGATTGTCTTCCAGACGCCCTCGCCGGTCTCTCGGGTGACGATCGACCCCGAACACCGGCTCCCGGACGGCGATCGGCGGAACAACAACGATCCAGTCAAGATCGTTACCGCCGTCAACCGCGCCGAGCTCCCGCTCGACGCCTACGTCCTCTCCCCGGATGCAAGCTCCGGGGGATTCTCCTTCGGGTGGCTGGACCGCTTCCGCGTGACCGTCCGAGGAGACTCGGCATCGATGATCGTCAACGAGGGACGTCACCACCGCTACACCGGCGGCGTGTCGATCGCGGAGAACAGATTGGTCGGGAACCTCGCGTACACGTACACGACCTACCACCTTCCGGAGACGGGATCGCCGGCCACGTACTGGGAACCGGATGTCGCGTTGACCGCCGGCGTACGCCGACTCGTCTCCGGAGACGAGCCGCTGTGGGTCCTCAGCCTGTCCGCCTTCGACCTTCCTTCGGCCGGGGACTCGCGTGTTCAGGCGATCGCCCTCGACATCGCCGACGAGGGCTCCACAAGGCTCTCGGTGTCGGCCTTCGACGAGATTCGGCTCCTCCCTCAGCTCTACTTGCAGGGCGTCGGCACACTTGGGTTCAGCGTCGGGGATCTGCCGCCACCCTTGCGGTTCACGTTCGGCGAGCTGCGAACTTCGGCCTTGCCCCCGGCGCGAAACAAACTCACGGGCATGATCGCGCTCGATCTCGCCACGGAGGAAGAACCCTTCAACCTGGTGAACCTGGCGGTGGTCGAACGGCGCCGAACACGCGTTTTCGTCGCGGGCGGTCTCGGTTGCGCCAGCCTGGGAGATTGCGGTAAAACCACGCCCAGCGTGGAGGCAGGCGTCGAGCAGATCATCGAGTTTTCGACGCTCGGAGGGCTTCTCCCCATAGCGGTGCGTCTAGGAATCGCTAACCCTCTCGTCGGACCCGGAGCGCCCGTCATCTACGCCGAGATCTCGCTCTGACCCGATAACGAAGGAGTGAACCGATGAAGGTTCCATGCCGGTGGCTGACGGACTATGTCGATTTCGACGTGTCGGAGAGTGCGATCGACCGGCTCGCAGAGCGGCTGACGCTCGCCGGTCTCGAGGTGGAGGGAATCGAGCGCGTCGGTCCTCTTCAGGGGATCGTCGTCGGACGAGTACGCTCCGTCCGTCCCCATCCGAACGCCGACCGGCTCACGCTCTGCTCAGTCGACATCGCAGAGCGATCGGTCGACGTCGTTTGCGGCGCAACGAACGTGGTCGAGGAGGCGCTCGTTCCGGTTGCCCTCGACGGCGCCCTTCTTCCCGGTGGCATGAAGGTCGAGAAGAGGAAGGTCCGGGGAGAGCTTTCCGACGGGATGATCTGCTCCAAGGAGGAACTCGAACTCGAGGAGCGCTCCGAGGGGATTTGGATCATCGATCCGGCTCTCGGCGTGGCCGTTGGCGATGACCTCGCTGAGCTGCTCGAATACGACGACTACGTCTTCGATTTCAAGGTCGCGTCGAATCGCCCGGATTGCGCCAGCGTCTACGGCGTCGCGCGCGAAGTCGCCGCGATTCTCGACCTGCCGCTGTGCCCCTTGGAGACAGCACTCGAGGAGTCGACCGAGCCCGCGTCCGATCGCGTGGCGATCGTGATCGAGAATCCTGCGGATACGCCACGGTACACGGCTCGCATCTTTGAGGAGATCCGCATCGGCCCCGCCCCACTTCGAGTGCAGCACCGTCTCATCAAGGCGGGGATGCGACCGCTCGGAAACGTCGTCGACGCAACGAACTACGCGATGCTCGAACTCGGCCAACCGCTCCATCCGTTCGACGCCGACGACATCGGAAAGACGATCACGATCCGCCGGGCGCGGGAGAGCGAGACCTTCCGCACGCTCGACGGCGTCGAAAGAGCCTCGTCGCCCGACACGCTCCTGATCACCGACGAGAACGGCGGGATCGCACTCGCCGGCGTGATGGGGGGCGAACGTGGCGAGATCCGTCCGAAGACCGATCGAGTCCTCCTCGAGATTGCGGCGTTCGGCAGCTACAGCATCCGTCAGTCGTCGCGGTCCGTCGGTCTGAGAACCGAGGCCTCTCAGCGGTTCGAACGCGGCCTCGATCCCGAAGGCGTTCAGCTCGCGGCCGACCGCGCCGCCTACTGGATTCAGACCATGACCGGATGCCGCGTGCTCGCGGGGCTCGTCGACGCGTATCCCGCGCCGAGCACAAGGCGAACCCTTCGCCTTCGCCCGAGCCGTGTTCGTGACCTGCTCGGAATTGATCCTTCACCCGACCAGATCTTCGGGATCCTCGAGAGACTCGGGATCGAGGCCGAGATGGACGGCGCTGATATCGTGGCCGTCATGCCGTTCCATCGCCCTGACCTGGAACGGGAAGTCGACTTGGTGGAAGAGGTTGGCCGGATCTACGGATACGACCGTTTCCCCACCACGCCGCCACAGATGACGCTTCGCATCGGAAGAAAGGATCGAATCGAGCGCGGGAAGGAAGCAATCCGCACCGCTCTCGTCGCTCAGGGGCTGTTCGAAGTCCTCACCGACGGCTTCGACAAGCCTGCATGGCGCGAGGCGCTCGGCTTTCCAGCCGATGACCTTGTCAGAGTCCGAAACCCGATGGCAGCGACGCAGGAAGCTATGCGTTCGAGTCTCCTACCCGGAATCCTCGGCGTCGTCGAAACGAACCTGAACGTCGGCGTCGAAGGCGGGATGGTCTTCGAGCTCGGCCGGATCTTCTCCGAGGCCGGAGGGGAGCGGGAGTCTCTCGCCGGCGCGCTGTTCGGACGAACAGGTCGGCCGCTTCGCGGGAAAGAGACGGTCGCTCTGTCGACCGGCAAGGGAGTCGTCGAGAACCTGTTCTCCGAGCTCCAACTCGACGGAGCCGCACCGGAGCAGACCGACCTTCCCGAGCACCTTCACCCGGGACGGAGCGCAAGATTCGCGAGAGACGGAGAGGCGATCGGCCTCGTTGGTGAACTCGCCCCGCCGCTCGTCGAGCGCCTCACGACCCCGACGACCGTTCTCCTGTTCGAGTTCGACGTCGAGGCACTCCTTGCGACGTTCGAGACCCCGGTCTCATTTGCTCCCCTTCCGCGATACCCGGCATCGAGGCGGGATCTCTCGCTCTCGGCGCCCATCGGACTCCCCGAGGGCCGGATCCGAGATGCGCTGCGAACCGAGCCGACCCTCGAATCGGTCCTCCTCTACGACGTCTACCGCGGGGAGCAAGTGGCCGAGGGGCGGAAGAGCCTGACGTACGAGGTCTCGTTCCGCGCAACCGACCGCACGCTGACCGACGGAGAGGTCACCGAGTCGATCGGCCGAATCGAGGCACGGCTGCGAGAGCTCGACGTCCACCTGCGGGCCGGATGAATCGATCGATCATCGCCCACGACCCGACAGAGATGGAGGAGATCGGCGTCGAAATCGCCTCGGCGCTGACGGATGGATCCCTGGTCTCTCTCGTCGGCCCGCTCGGGTCAGGGAAGACGACGCTGACGAAGGGGATCGCCAAAGGCTTGCTCATCACCGACGTCGTCGTCTCGCCCAGCTACCTCCTCGCCCGCGAGTACACCGGAAGACTCGCCCTCCACCACATCGACGCGTATCGCGTCTCCTCCTTCGCCGAACTTGCCGAAGTCGGCCTCGATGACTATCTCCCACCGGAGCGCGGCGTCAGTGTTGTGGAGTGGCCGGAGCGGATCGACGGCCTCGTCGAGATCAGCGATATCCTGGTCACCATCGAACTCCTCGAGGGGAGCTTCCGCCGAGTGAATGTCTCCCGTCCTTAGGCGGTGAGATTACGCTCGACCATGGGTCGAGCGTAATCTCTCGACGCCAGTCGAGAGGCCTCGGCCGCAAGGACGAGAGACAGGCTCCCGCCCGGAGGCCTAGCCAGCGCGTCAGGCGGGCAGGAAGCGGCCGGCGAGTGGGGCATCGCAGTCGGGGCAAGCGCCGCCTCTCACGCGGCTCTCACGAATGAGATAGCCGGAGCGCCTGATCAATCGGGAGCCGCATACAGGACACCGCGTCTCCTCCCCCTCACCTGGGACGTTCCCGAGATAGACGTGCAGGAGGCCCACGTCGCGGCCGATCTCACTCGCCCTTTCGAGGGTTTCGACCGGAGTAGGCGACCGATCGATGAGCCGGTAGGCGGGAAAGAAGCGACTGACGTGCCATGGAATCTCAGGAGAGACACCGCGGATTGCCTCCGCCGTCCAACGCAGCTCGTCGTCGGAGTCGTTCAATCCCGGGATGACGAGCGTCGTCACTTCGACCCAGACTCCGGCACCCCAGAGGCGCTCGATCGTGTCTAGGACGGGGCGAACGTTCCCGCCCGAGATTTCGTGGTACACGTCGTTCGTTATCCCCTTGAGATCGACGTTGATCCCGTCGAGGAACGGAAGGATCAGGTCGGCGGTCTCCCGGGTGAAGTACCCGTTGGAGACCCACACGTTGGCGAGCCCCTCGTCCTTCGCCGCGCGCATGCATTCCAGCACAAACTCAAGCGCGACCGTTGGCTCGCTGTACGTGTAGGCGATCGAACGGCACCCTCCGCCGACCGCATCGGCGATGATCTCGGCCGACGCAGCAGGGTCTCCGACGATCCGCCCCCCGTGGTCGCGCGGGTACTGTGAGATGTAAGCATTCTGGCAATTGCGGCACGTGAAGTTGCAGCCGACGGTGGCAATCGAGTAGGCCCTCGTCCCTGGGTAGAAGTGATACAACGGCTTCTTCTCGATCGGATCGACATCTCGCGCGATCAGCCGGCCATAGACGAGACTGACCAGACGCCCGTCGACGTTCTCGCGAACTGCACAGATCCCACGATGCCCTCGCTCGATCGTGCAACGGTGCGAGCAAACGTTGCAGCGAACGCGATCTTCGCTCAATCGATCGTAAAGCATCGCCTCGTTCATCCGCCTCACCGGCCCGAATGCTAGCACACCTAGTGTGAAGAGGGAAACGTTGACGGAGACGGGCCTTTCTTCGTCTTCAGGGTTTCCGTACCATCGCATCCGATGACACTCCTTCAGGTCGACCGTTTGACGAAGGCGTTCGGGACCGACGTCCTGTTCGAGCCGTTCTCCGCACAGATTGCACGCGGAGATCGGATTGCGTTGATCGGGGACAACGGCGTGGGCAAGACGACGCTCCTCCATCTCCTCTGCGCCGTGGAGTCCCCGACGGACGGCGACGTTCGCCGAATCGGCGAGGTTCGGCTCGCCCGGCTTCCGCAACTCGCACGTCTCCAAGCGTCCGGGACGCTGTGGGAGGCGATGGAGAGCCCTTTCCTTCCCTTGCGACAGATCGAGAAGAGACTGCGGGAGCTGGAGGAGACGATGGCAACCGCCGATGCACAGACGCTGCATACCTACGATGACCTCCTCGATCGATTCGACAGGGAGGGTGGCTATCGGATCGACGCCCGAATCCGCGAAGCCCTACGCGGCGTTGGATTCGGCGACGACGAGAGCGCGAAGGACGTGGGCATCCTTTCGGGCGGGGAGGAGGCACGCGCCGCGCTCGCGCGGGTCCTCCTCGAGGCGCCCGACGTGCTCCTGCTCGACGAGCCGACGAATCATCTGGACTTCGCCGCCTTGGACTGGCTCGAAGACCGGCTGATGAGCTTTTCAGGCGCCCTCGTGCTCGTCTCGCACGACCGGCACCTTCTGGAGCGCGTGACGAATCGAACCTGGGAGATCGCGCTTGGACAGGTCTCCACCTACCGCGTGGGGTATGCCCATTCGAGGGAGATCCGGGAGGCGGAACGCGAGCGGCAGATCACAGCGTTCGAGAAGCAAGAAGAGACGATCGAGCGGTACAAGGACTTCGTCCGCAGGAACAAGGCCGGCCAAAAAGTGAAGCAGGCCAAAGATCGCGAGAAGAAGCTCGAACGGATCGAGAAGGAGCGGATAGATCCCCCTCGAGACGCAAAACGAATCTCGCTTCACATCCGATGCGGAAGACCGAGCGGGAAGCGCGTGCTGGCAACTCGCGACCTGGCCGTCGGATTCGACGTGCCCCTGTTCTTCTGCCCCGATGTCGACCTCTACCGGGGCGAGAAGGTGGCGATCATCGGTCCGAATGGTTGCGGGAAGACGACGCTCTTAAAGACGATCGCCGGAGAGCGCGCGAACCTTCGTGGCGAGATCGACCTCGGACACAACGTGCACGCGGCCACATACAGCCAGACCCAGGAAGGACTCCACGGTCCGAACACGGTGCTCGATGCGATCCTGTCCCGCTGCAGTCTGACCATCAGCCAAGCTCGCGGTCTGCTCGGACGGTTCCTCTTCTCCGGCGACGACGTCGAAAAGAAGATGACGGCACTCTCCGGCGGCGAACGAAGCCGCGTCGCCCTCGCTCTCCTCTCGCTCGTCGAGGGGAATCTTCTCCTGTTCGACGAACCGACCAACCATCTCGATCTCGCCAGTCAGGAGATCCTTGAACGCGCACTCGCGGAGCACGAGGGCACGATTCTTCTCGTCTCTCATGACCGCGCCCTCCTCGAGGCCGTAACAACCCAGGTCTGGGTCGTGGCCGAAGGGCGGATGCACGTTCACGGCCACGGCTACACGGAATACCGGCGGCGCAAGGCCGAAGAGGCCGGGAGAAGCGCGATCGGCTCGGCCCGGAAGACAACCGCACCGCGAGCGCCTTCCGTCTCGACGTCGAAGAACAAGAACCGGCGCGAGGACGAGAAGCGCCTGGAAGTCGAGCGGGCGATCGAGGATCTTGAGTCTCGCATCGCCAAGATCGAGGCGGCGCTCCTCGAAGCGAGCGAGCGGGCCGACGCGGAACGAATCGCGACGCTCGGCGCCGAGCACCAGTCGCTTAAGGATGGGCTCGCGGAGGAATACGCCACGTGGGAGCGACTCGCAACCGTCGACGAGGAACCGGAGAGCCATGCGAACTAGCATCGAAGTACGCGTTCGACAGACGATCGCCGAGCTTCCGCCGCACGTTCGACTCGTCGCCGCCGCGAAGACCCGCACCCCTGACGAGATCCGAGCCGCCATCGCCGGCGGGGTCCGCATCGTCGGTCATAACTACGTCCAGGAGGCGAAGGGCGCGATTGAGGCCCTCGGCCGCAACGCAGCGGAATGCCACATGATCGGCCACCTTCAACGCAACAAGGTGAAGGACGCCGTCCGGCTGTTCGACCTGATTCAGACGGTCGACTCCGTCCGCCTGGCCGAGAAGATCGATGCGGAGGCAGGGAAGATCGATCGGGTGATGCCGGTACTCATCGAGATCAACAGTGCCGGGGAGTCGGACAAGTCGGGTGTCCTTCCCGAGGAAGCGAGCGACCTTGTCCACGAGATCGACGGTCTTCGGTCGATCCGGATCGACGGTCTGATGACGATGGGGCCGCTCACGGCGGACCCGGAAGACGTCCGTCCGTTCTTCCGCACGACGAAGGAGCTGTTCGACCGTCTGGCCGGCCTCCCGGGGTTCGCGGAGTCGATGCGCGTCCTCTCGATGGGGATGAGCGACTCGTATCCGGTCGCGATCGAGGAGGGGGCGAACATGGTGCGGATCGGGTCCGCCCTGTTTGGAGCGAGGTAGGGCGGTACCGGCCTCTTCGGTCCTCGGAGCGAGGCCGGGGGCGAGACGCCGGCTCGTAGACCGCATCCCCCCGCCACTCTCCGTCGCTGACGCAGCGCTACAGGCGAGCGAGAAGCGCGAGGAGCAAGCGCCTGACCTCGTCTCCCTTCCGGCGGGTCGTCTCGATCACCTCTTCGTGATTGAGCGTCGCGTCCGGATTTACGCCGGCGGCGAGGTTGGTGGCGATCGAGAGACCGAGGACCTCCATCCCCGCGTGCGCCGCCACAATCACCTCGGGGACCGTCGACATCCCAACGAGATCGGCTCCCATCGCCCGGAACGCTTGGATCTCGGCCGGCGTCTCGTACGACGGCCCGAGGGCCGCGACGTAGACGCCTTCTTTCAGCTCGATCCCCTCCGCCGCGGCGGTCTCCTTGGCCAGTACTCGCAGTCGCGGAGTGTAGGCGGCCGACATGTCGGGAAACCGCGGGCCGAGCTCGTCGAGGTTGGGGCCGTGAAGCGGATTTGCTCCGAGCATGTTGATGTGGTCGGTGATCAAGACAACGTCTCCTGCCCGAAAGTCCGGGTTGATTGCGCCCGACGCGTTGGTCACGACCAACGTTTTCGCCCCGACGAGCGAGAAGAGTCGGGTCGCAAAGGTGACATCGTCGAGCGGCCGACCTTCGTAGAAGTGCGCGCGTCCTCGCTGAACGAGCACCGGCGTCTCGCCGATTCGCCCCGCCCAGAACTCGCCTGCATGTCCGGCAACCGTCGGAACCGGAAAACCAGGGATCTCCGAACAAGGAATCAGCGTGCCCCCTTCGGGAACCCCGAACGCCGCGGAGAGACCGGAACCGAGCGTCATCGCGACTCGGGGCGGCTCCGAGAGCTTCGTTTCGAGTACATCGGCCGCCGCCCTCAATCGGATCAATCTCTCATCCATCACTGCAAACACTCCTAACCGAGCCCGAGGCTCGCAATCGCCTCGTCGATCGATTCGACGGGAATCACGTCGATCCCTTCGCCTCGAGGGGTCTTCCCTGTGGCGGGGACCACGATTCTCTCGTATCCCATTTTCTTGGCCTCGCCAATCCGGTCCGTGAGTCTGCGGACCGCCCGAATCTCTCCGGAGAGACCGACTTCTCCTGAGACTGTCGTCCTCGCTTGAATCGCGCGATTGCGAAGGCTCGACACGATCGCAACGACGATTCCGAGGTCGGCCGCTCGCTCACGAATCTGCAGACCCCCCGCGACACTCAAGTAGACGTCGGCCCCTCCCGCATGAACCGCCAAACGTTTCTCGATGACCGCGAGGAGGAGGAGGACGCGGTTCACATCGAGTCCCGTACACCGTCGCTGGGGTACGCCATAGCCGCCCGTCGGCGAGACGAGCGCCTGTAGCTCGATCAGTATCGGCCGCGATCCCTCCAAGATCGATACGATCACCGACCCCGAACGGGCCTCCTCGCCGTGCGCCTCGAGGAAGAAGCTCGACGGATCGTCGATCTCGATCAGCCCGTTCTCCGTCATCCGAAAAACGGCGGCTTCGTTCGTCGGTCCGAAACGGTTCTTGACCGAACGGAGGATACGCACATCCTCTCCGCGGCTCCCCTCGAGGTAGACGGCGACGTCGACCAAGTGCTCGATCGTCTTCGGCCCGGCGAAGGAGCCCTCCTTGGTGATGTGCCCGACGAGGAACGTCACCAGGCGGCGAGTCTTTGCCAGGCGGATCAGCTCGGCGCACGCCCCGCGCAGTTGGCGAAGGCTCCCCGCCCCGCCTTCCGGATCGGCGCCTCGGACCGTCTGGATCGAGTCGATGATGAGGCAGCACGGCTCGACCTCCTCGACCGCGGCCACAATCCGAGGAAGAGATTGCTCAGCGAGAAGGTAGAGGCGATCGCCATCGATCCCGAGCCGACTCGCTCGGAGCTTGATCTGACTCTCCGACTCCTCGCCGGAGACGAACAGAACGTTCCCGTCCCGTTCAGCCAGCGCCTGTGCGACCTGAAGAAGAAGCGTCGACTTGCCGATCCCCGGCTCCCCGCCGAACAGGATGACGCCCCCTGGGATCAATCCACCGCCGAGGACGCGATCGAACTCGCTCAAGCCCGACGGACGTCGCGTGACGTCCGCGAGGTCGATCTGGCTGAGCTGCCGAACGGACTCCCCGATCCAGGGTGCACTCGGGGAATCGGCCTCACGTTCGGATGCGTCCTCCGAGATCGAGTCCCACGCCCCGCAGTTCGGGCATCGGCCGTACGACTTGATCGTCCGATAGCCGCACTCGGCGCAGGAGAACGACATCATCCATCGCCCGTGTCGAAGCGAATCTCGTCCCCCTCTGCCTTGGCGGTGACGAGAGCGCCGGGCGCGAACTCCCCTTCCAAGATGCACTCGGAGATCGGATTCTCGATCAGTCGCTCGATCGTTCGGCGCATCGGCCGCGCCCCGTACTTCACGTCGTAGCCTTGCCGAATGAGCAACTCCCACGCCGAAGCGTCCAGCTCAAAGGTGATCTCGCGTTCCACGCGGAGACGCTCTTTGAGTTCGTCGATCATCAACTGGGCGATCTTGCGGACCTGCTCTCGGTTCAGCTCGTGGAAGACGATGATGTCGTCGAGGCGATTGAGAAACTCCGGTCGGAAGACCTTTTTTCCCTCGCCGATCACACGGGTCTTCATGTCTTGGTACGACTCGTCGGAGCCCTCCTCCAGATCGCTGAATCCGAGCGTGTTGCGATCGACGATCAAATCGCTTCCCGCGTTCGAGGTCATGATCAGAACGGCGTTCCTGAAATCGATGCGGCGCCCTTGCGAGTCGGTGAGGATCCCGTCCTCCATCACCTGGAGAAGGATGTTGAACACGTCTCGATGTGCCTTCTCGATCTCGTCGAACAGGACGACCGAGTACGGGCGGTGGCGGACCTTCTCCGTCAGCTCGCCCGCCTCCTCGTAGCCGACGTAGCCGGGAGGGGCCCCAGTCAGCCTGGAGATCGAGAATCGCTCCATGTACTCGGACATGTCGACGCGGATCAGCGCGTCCTCGTCGCCGAACAGGAACTCGGCAAGCGTCTTCGACAGCTCGGTCTTCCCGACACCCGTCGGTCCGAGGAACATGAAGACGCCGACCGGTCGCTTCGGATTCTTGACGCCGGCGTACGCGCGTCGGATCGACCGCGAAACAGCGCTCACGGCTTCGTCTTGCGCGATCAGCCGCTCGTGAATCTTGTCCTCCATGCTGACCAGCCGAGCGGTCTCCTCTTCCTCAACGTGGCCGATCGGGACTCCGGTCCACATCGATACCATCCGGGCGATGTCCTGACCCGTCGCCTGCAGATTGTTCGCTCCGTAGGCCGTCTCGCTCAGTGACTCGATCTGGACGACGAGTTCCGCCTTCTGATCACGAAGGCGTGCGGCCGATTCGTACTTCTGCCCACCGACCGCTTCTTGCTCCTGATCGTCGAGGTCATCGATCTGGTCCATCAGCTCGCGGACCTCATCGGGGACGCGCGTCTTCTGCAGTTTAATCCGGGCCGCCGTCTCGTCGATCACATCGATCGCCTTGTCCGGAAGGAACTGGTCGGTCACGTATCGATCTGTAAGGCGCGCGGCTTGGTTGAGCGCGTCGTCGGTGATCTTCACGCCGTGGTGCTTCTCGTACCGCTCGCGCAGACCGCGAAGAATCTTGACCGTCTCTTCCACCGTCGGCTCCTCGACGAGGATCGTCTTGAACCGACGCTTCAACGCCGGATCCTTCTCGATCGATTTCCGGTACTCGTCAGAGGTCGCCGTACCGATGCACTGGATCGCTCCGGAGGCGAGTGGCGGCTTCAGGATCGACGACGCGTCGATCGCGCCCTCGGCCCCGCCGGCGCCGACGACGGTCTGAAGCTCGTCGATGAACAGAATGATGTTGTCGGAGTCCGTCACTTGATTGATCAGAGTCTTCAGTCTCTGCTCGAATTCGCCGCGATACTTCGTCCCTGCGACGACGGACGCCATGTCGAGCTCGAGGATCTCCTTCGATCGGAGAGGCAACGGAACGTCTCCCTCCGCGATCCGCTGTGCCAGCCCTTCGACGACGGCCGTCTTGCCGACGCCGGACTCCCCGATCAGGGCCGGATTGTTCTTCTTCCGGCGGGTCAGGGTCTGGATGATCCGTTCCATCTCCTCTTCGCGGCCGATCACCGGATCGAGGTTCCCGGCCGCCGCCTCTTCGACGAGGTTTCGTCCGAACTCGATCAATTCGCCCTTCTTCTTCGTTTCGCGGCGGGCCGCGCGGATCGTCATTCCGATTCCCGACGCGGGGAGGAAGTAGGCCCGGGTCTTCGCTAGGTCGGCACCGAGATGCTGGAGGATCGTCGCACCCGTCCCGTCTCCCTCACGGAGCATTCCCATCAGAAGATGCTCGGGGCGGATCGTGTTCAGGCCGGATCTCCGCGCTTCTTCGAAGCTGATCTTCATCACGCGCTTCAGACGAGGGGTCGGCTCGAGATCGTCTGCTGAGAGTCTCACGTCTCCGCGGCCCTTCTCCTCATCGAGGAAGGCGACGACTTTCTCGTAGGTGATGTCGTGGCTGGTCAAGAAGCGATGAACATCGCTACCGGGAATCTTCAGAAACGCCAGAAGGAGGTGCTCCGTCCCGACGTAGCTGTGATGCCACTCTTCCGCTTCCTCTTGAGCGATGGCGATGATCTCCATCGACTCGCGCGAGAATCGATCGTACATAGTCTCCGTTCCCTCTTCCTTTCAGGCGAGTCAGTATATCGCGACGTTCAGGAGCGGCAACCGGGCTCGTCGCGACGGTTGAATCGAGTCATTACGGCCTCGAGATCGGACGTTCGGTAGAGGTCGATCGCGTCGACCGCACACTCGAGCGCAGGGACGACGCGCGCCCACTCGTCTGGCGTGAACTTCTCCAGGACGAACGACTCGCCGGGCTTCGTTCGCTCCTCGACCTCGATCCCGATCCGCAGCCGAGGGATCTCGGTCGTTCCGAGTGCCGACACGACCGACTTCATTCCCTTGTGCGTTCCGGGGCCCCCTCCGGCGAGGATCTTTACGCGGCCCAGCGGAAGGTCGAGTTCGTCGTAGATGATCAGAGTGTCCTGCAGCGAGATCCCGTGTCGAGCGAGGACCGCGGCCACCGTAGACCCGCTCTCGTTCATGTACGTGAGAGGTTTGCACAGGAAGAGATCGTCGGTGCGGTAGACGATGCAATCGCCCTGGATCCGCCCGGCTCGACGAAGTCGATGGACCTTTCGATAGAGATCGACGGCGGCGAATCCGACATTGTGGCGCGTGAGCGTGTATCGCCTGCCCGGGTTTCCTAACCCGAAAACGGCCTTCACTATTCCTCTTCGGCCGTCTCCTCTGCTGTAGCTGCGGGGGCGCCTTCCTCTCCCTCGGCCTCTTCGCCCTCGATCTCCTCGCCCTCGATCTCCTCTTCCTCGTCCTCAGGGAGTTCGAGGCCGCGCGGTGCCATCACGGTAACCAGCGTTCGCTCCGGCGGCAGCATCGGCTCGACGTCTCCGAAATCGACGTCGCGCACGTAGATCGACTCACCGAGTTCGAGCTCGGAGACGTCGAGAGTAATCAGATGGGGGATGTCTTTTGAAAGCCCCTGCACCCTGACCGTGTTGAAGAGAACGTTGAGGATGCCGCCGGACTTCGTGCCGACCGCCTCGCCGTCGATCCGTATCGGCACATGGAGTTTGAGTGGATGCCCGACGTCGGCATGGTAGAAGTCTACGTGGACCGGCTCGTCCGTGATCGGGTCGTACTCCACTACCTTGAGGAAAACGTCGAGTTCGCGCGTCTCGCCCTCGCCGTCGATGGCGAGTTCGATCCGCGAGCTTCTCGTGATCTCCGAGAAGAGGACCTGCAAGTCCTTCCGCGCAATCGAAATCGGAGCGGAGTCGATCGACGGCCCATAGACGACGCCAGGGACGAAACCCGCCCTGCGAAGGGCTCCCGCCTTTCCGGCCGTCCTGCTTTTCACTTGAAGTGTATGCATGGTCTCTCCTGCCTGCTCATTCGTTGTCTAGTAATGCGGGAAGAGCTCACTGACCGACCTGTACTCGTAGATGCACTGAATGGTCTTGGCGAGGTGCTCTCCAACGGCAATGTACTCGACAACATCGCTCTTCTCCGCCGCTTCGAGGAAGATGGTATTGGTAACCACGACGCGCTTCAAGGGCGATCCTCGCAGCGATTCGAGCGCATTCCCGGAGAAGACGCCGTGCGTGCAGTAGGCGAAGACCTCGGTCGCCTCGTGAGCCATCAGCGTTTGCGCTCCCATGATCAACGTTCCGGCCGTTGAGAGGATGTCGTCGATCAGCAGACAGCGCAGACCGGCCACGTCACCTATGACGTTCATGACGTCGATGTCTGCGCCATCGGGCGTCCGCCGCTTCTCGAGAATCGCCAGCGGCAGATCGAGTCGCCCGGCAACATGGCGCGCGCGCACGGCGCCGCCCGCGTCTGGAGAAACAATGACGGAATCCGCCAGGTCGTCGAACGCCCGCCGCGCATGGTCCGCGAAGATCCAGTCGCAGCGCAGGTTGTCGACCGGAGTGTTGAAGAATCCCTGAATCTGGCCGGCATGGAGATCCATCGTCAGGACACGATCGGCCCCGGCCGTCTCGATCAAGTTCGCAACGAGCCGCGCCGAAATCGGCACGCGCCCCGTGTGCTTCCGATCCTGCCGCGAGTAGCCGTAGTACGGGACGACGGCGATGATCCTCCGCGCAGACGCTCTTCTCGCGGCGTCGATCATGATCAGGAGTTCCATCAATGCGTCGTTGACCGGCGGGCAGGTCGGCTGGATGACGAAGACGTCGGATCCGCGCACCGTCTCTCGGATCCGGACGCGAACCTCGCCGTCGCCGAATCGATCGACCGCAGCGTCACAGAGTGGGATCCCAAGCGCCTTCGAAATCTCGTCAGACAACGTCGGATTGGCATTCCCACTCAGGAGTTTCAGCTTGTCGTTCATCACGCCTTCTCCTCGTTTCCGGGCTCCGATGCGCTGCGATCCTTCAGGACCTGTCTCGCCCGACCGAGGGCGAGCGCTCCCGGAGGCACGTCGTCGGTAATCGTTGACCCCGCGCCGACGATCGCATTCTTTCCGATTCGCACGGGGGCGACGAGCGAGGCGTTCGTCCCGATGAACGCACCGTCCTCGATCACCGTACGGTGCTTCCCCACCCCGTCGAAGTTGCACGTCACGGCGCCAGCGCCGATGTTGGCCCCTTCTCCGACTTCGGCGTCCCCGATGTAGGCGAGATGGCCCGCTTTCGCTCCCCGTCCAAGTCGGGCGGCTTTCACTTCGACGAAGTTGCCGACTCGCGCCTCCGGACCCACGTCGGCTCCTGGGCGCAGATGCGCGTAGGGGCCGACCCTCGTACCTTCGCGCACGCGGGCCGACTCGAGAACGGAATACCAGACGATGCTCCCGGTCTCGATCGTCGAATCCTCGATCCAGCAGTCGGGCCCGATCCGGCAGTCCCGGCCGATCTTACACCCACCACGCAGATGGACTCCCGGCAGAAGCAACGTCCCGGAACCGACCTCGGCACTCGAATCCACGTACACGCGATCCGGGTCCGGGATGAAGACACCTCTTTCCAGAAGCACCGCGACGGCGCGCGCACGCGCCGCCGGATCAAGCTCCGGACAGGCTTCCCGTTCCTCTTTGCCTCCACACTCGTTCATCTCCACACCGAGGCGATGATACGTCACGTGGAAAGCCCTGATCAAGCCGAAGACCGCTTGCAGTCAGCGCCGAAGGTTCCTTATACTTCGGCCGCTCGATCGTTCCGGGCGATCAGGCCCAAGCGTTCGAGCATCCATCCATGAAGAACGGGAGGTGGTGGTCGATGGCAACGCGTATCTTCTCCGGCATCCAGCCGACAGGGACCCTGCATATCGGGAATTACTTCGGAGCGATTCGGAATTGGGCAGCACTGCAGGACGAAGCCGCGTGCGTCTACTGCGTCGTCGACTACCACGCGATCACGATCGATCTCGATCCGAAGTCGTTGCGAGCGTCGTCGAGAGCGATGGCCCTCGACCTCGTCGCAAGCGGGCTCGATCCGGAGCGTTCGATCGTCTTCGTGCAATCCGACGTCCCCGCACACACCGAACTCGCCTGGATCTTCGGCTGCGTCACGTCGTACGGAGACCTCTCGCGGATGACGCAGTTCAAGGACAAGTCGGCCAAACAGCAGTTCATCTCCGCCGGCCTCCTGACGTATCCGATCCTGCAGGCGGCCGACATCCTCATCTATCGGGCCGACGGTGTTCCCGTTGGGGAAGATCAGGTTCAGCACCTGGAGCTCTCGCGACGGATCGCGCGAAGATTTAACAGCCGATTCGGCGAGTACTTCCCGGAGCCGGAGCCGATCGTCCGCGCCGGGGCCCGAATCAGGTCGCTCGCCGATCCCTCGATCAAGATGTCGAAGAGCGAAGGGGAGAACCACTACGTCGGCGTCATGGAGGACGAGGGCTCGATCCGCAAGAAGATCCGCTCCGCCGTCACCGATACGGGGCTCAAGCCGGGCGAGGAGATGTCGGCCGGCGTCGCAACGCTGTTCGAGATCCTCGATCTGTCGTGCGAGGAGCTGGGCAACCGGACGATCGTCGACGAACTGAAGAACGAGTTCTCCGAGGGCCGGCTGATGTACTCACGTCTGAAGGACGAGGTCTTCGAACGGCTGATGGACATCCTTCGGCCGATTCAGCGGAAGCGTGCGGCACTCGAAGCCTCCGGAGAGATCGACGGCATCTTGGCCGACGGCGCGAAGAAGGCTGGCGCGATCACGGCGGAGACGATGACCGACGTGCGGAAGATGGTCGGACTAGGAACCTCCGGCTAGGCACCTGAAACACCCTCCACAAGGGCGGACGCTTCAGGCGCGTACTCCTCCATCTTCGAAACGCTCCGACAGCGTCGCCCACGTAGCGCGCAACTCCGCTTCCCCGAGCGCGTCCCGCACCGCCCACGACGGATCGAGGAGCGTCTTCGTCGCCTCCGGCGGAACGCGAAACGCCTGCAGCACGTAACGTTTGGCCGGACGGACCCAGTCGGCGATTTCCTCGATGTCGCTCGCCGTCAGTCCCGGAGCGACCGTCGTGCGGAGTTCGTAGTCGATCGGCCCGTCCGTCACGATTCTAACCGTCTGCCGAACGTCTTCGGTGTTGGCTCCGACGCCGGCGAATTCAGCGTACCGGTCCGGCGGCCCCTTGATGTCGACCGCCACGTAGTCGGCCAATCCGCCGTCGATCAGGGTTTGAACAACAGCCGGGTGCGAACCGTTCGTGTCCAGCTTGACGAGGTAGCCCATTTCTTTCAGCCGCCCCGCAAACGCCACGAGGTCTCGTTGCAGCGTCGGCTCGCCGCCGGTGAGGACGACTCCGTCGAGGAAGCCCCGTCGTCGTGCGAGGTCCGACAGGATCTCCTCCTCGTCGAGGATCGGAAGTGACGCAACACGCTCAGGCCGGACGAGCTCCGGATTGTGGCAGAACGGGCAGCGGAAGTTGCAGCCCGAGGCGAAGAGGGTCGCCGCAACGCGTCCCGGATAGTCGATCAGCGTCGTCGGGAGCCAACCGGTCAAGTTCATGGTTCGTTCCCTGCACCGCTCTCATCCTCGAGCGGGCGACTATGGCGTGCGGACCGCATCGGACGAGAAGCTGTGTCGATCGGCGAACTCCCTCCGTTTTCCGTCGTTCCACTGCTCGACCGGCCGGAGGTACCCCACGATGCGGGAGTAGACTTCTGCCTTCGCCTGACACGTCGGGCAGGTCGCGTGCTCTCCGGCCAAGTACCCGTGTTGGGGGCAGATTGAGAACGTCGGGGTTAGCGTGTAGTAGGGGAGCCTGAACGTCTCTGCGATCTTTCGGACCAGCCTCTTGGTCGCCGCCGGGCTCGGCAGCCGCTCGCCGAGAAACGCGTGAAAGACTGTCCCGCCCGTGTAGCGAACCTGAAGCGGATCCTGAAGCGTAAGCGCTTCGAACAGGTCTCCCGTGAAGCCGACAGGAAGGTGCGTCGAGTTGGTGTAGTACGGCGTCTCGCCACCGTAGGCCTCGAGGTTGTGGACCCGAAGGTCGGGATACCGCTCGCGATCCGTCTTCGCCAAGCGATAGCTGGCACCCTCGGCCGGGGTTGCCTCGAGGTTGTAGATATCACTCTCCTCCGCCTGATACGTTCCGATCCGCTCGCGCATCCAGTCGAGAACGCGAACCGCAAACGCCTGTCCGTCAGGATCAGCGATCGTGATGCCATGCAGGTTGAGCGACGCCTCGTTCATCCCGATCACGCCGATCGTGGAGAAATGATTGCGCCAGTAGCCTCCCTCGGCCTCACGAATCCGATCGAGATAGAACCTTGAGTACGGGTACAGGTTCTGTGCCGTCAGCGACTCCAACGTCTTCCGCTTGACGGCGAGCGCGTCCTTGGCGAGGTCCATCAGCCGGCCGAGGCGGACGAAGAAGTCCGCCTCATCGGACGCGAGATACCCGAGGCGAGGGAGGTTGATCGTCACCACCCCGATCGAACCGGTGAGCGGATTCGCTCCGAACAGACCGCCGCCGCGGCTCCGCAGCTCGCGATTGTCGATCCGAAGCCGGCAGCACATGCTCCTCGCGTCCTCCGGACGCATGTCGCTTCCGATGAAGTTGGAGAAGTATGGGATTCCATACTTGGCCGCCATTTCCCAGACGGGATCGAGGATGGGATTCTCCCAATCGAAGCCCTCGGTGATGTTGTAGGTCGGTATCGGAAACGTGAACGGCCGCTCGTGCATGTCCCCCTCGAGCATCACTTCGCCGAACGCGCGATTGAAGAGGTCCATCTCCGGCTGGTAGCCGCCGTAGGTTGTCTTCTGCGGCGCCCCCCCGACGATGACCCGTTCGTCCTCCATGTATCGAGGCACCTGGAGATCGAAGGTCACGTTGGTGAACGGAGTCTGGAAGCCGACGCGCGTGGGGACGTTCATGTTGTAGACAAACTCCTGGACGTTCTGCCTCACGTCTTCGTAGGAGAGTCCGTCGGCGCGAATGAACGGCGCGAGGTAGGTGTCGAGGTTCGAGAACGCCTGCGCACCGGCCGACTCGCCCTGCAGTGTGTACATGAAGTTGACAACTTGAAGGAGCGCGACGCGGAAGTGTTTCGCCGGCCGCGATTCAATCTTGCCGCGTACCCCACTAAACCCCCGCAACAACAGGTCGCGAAGATCCCACCCGACGCAGTACGCGCCGAGCGTTCCCAGGTCGTGGATGTGCATGTCGCCGTCCTCATGTGCGCGGCGAATTGGGCTTGAGTAGATTCGGTCGAGCCAGTACTGCGAGATGATCCGATCCGTGATGTGCGTGTTCAGCCCCTGGAGGGAGAAGGTCATGTTGCTGTTTTCGCGAACGCGCCAGTCGAGTTCTTGGAGGTAGTCCTCGACCAGCGGCATCCCGCGGATGAGGCCTCGCATCTCGCGGAGTTCCTCATGTTGCTTACGATAGAGGATATAGGCCTTGGCCGTTCTCGCCTGCCCGCGCTCGATCAGCGTCTCTTCGACAGCGTCCTGGATCTCCTCCACCGTTGGACATTCATCCGGGAAACGCGCGTCGAGCACCTCCGTCACACGGTCGGCAAGTCGCTGCGCGAGATCTTCATCCGCTTCCCCGATCTCGCGCATCGCATTCCGGATTGCATTCGTGATCTTCGTGCGGTCAAACGAAACGCGGCGGCCATCGCGCTTGACGATGTACTCCATGAATCCCCCTCACCCGTGTGGAAGAAAAACGCGCGCCTATCCTAGCACAGATTCACTGAGAGGCTCCTCGGACCAAGCTCCGATCCCGCCCCAAGAAACCGCTACAGTACACGCGTACACCAAGGCCAGGGAGGTCGTAGCAGACACTCGTCACGCGTAAGGATCGGGCCTTCTCCCCGTGTATGATCGGCCACGGCGCGTCACTCCAACACGGGACGCAGGGCACGTCTTGATTCCCCCCCAAGCTGTAGATACCATCATCCGGCTATCCGTTCCGTACGTTCCATAACCTGTCGCTTGACGGCGACAGCCAAAGAGGTGGTTGAGATTCCGAATATCGCATCCGCCGCGAAGCGCTTGAGACAGAGCGAGAAGCGCCGCGGTATGAACCGTTCGAAGAAGGCAGAGATCAAGAGGATCGTCAAGCAGATCCGGCAGGCGATCGAGGCAGGCGACAAGAGCGCGGCTGTCGCCCTGCTTCCGCAGCTCGCCAAGGCGTCCGACAAGGCGGCACAACGACACGCCATTCATGCCAACCGCGCCGCACGGATCAAGTCCCGCTGGACGAAGAAGGTTCAGGGGCTGTAGGAGGACCCGATGCGGCACTTCGATTTCCTCGGCAAGGCGAAGTATTTCGTCCCGATCTCTCTTGTGCTCGTTACACTGAGCATCGTCCTCCTCGTTCCGCAGGTGCGAGGGCTCAGACTGGGGATCGACTTCACCGGCGGGATGGAGTTCACGGTCAAGTTCTCCGAACCGGTCGACACGGCCGACGTCCGCGCCATGCTGGGAGAGATCAGCGGGGAAGTCGACCTATCGAAGAGTGTGATCCAAGACGTCTCCGGGGCAAACACGAAGGTCATCACGACGCAGCTTCTGAATGTCGAGGAGGATCAGCGGACGATCGACCGAATCGAAACGAACCTCCGCCGCGACTTCGGGATCGACGACATCAGCCGCCGTCTGATCGGCCAGCAAGTGAGTCAGGAGCTGGCTCGAAAGGGTTGGCAAGCGATCCTGCTGGCGCTCGTCGCGATCCTCGTCTACATCTCGTGGAGATTCAGGCTTCGCTACGCAATCGGAGCCGTGGCCGCGATTCTGCACGACGTCACCATCGCGCTCGGGCTCTTCGCCCTGTTCGGCGTCGAAGTGAATCTCGCGACGATCGCCGCGTTCCTCACAATCGTCGGGTACTCGTTGAACGACACGATCGTCATCTACGACCGCATCCGCGAGAACCTGAAACTCGAGCGTCGAAGCTCACCCTTCGACATCATCAACCTGAGCGTGAACCAATCGCTCTCCCGCACACTCAACACGTCGCTCACGACGTTCATCCCCGTCATCATCCTGTTCGTGTTCGGGGGTACCGTCCTTCGCGGATTCTCGCTGGCGCTCCTGATCGGCGTGATCGTCGGCACGTACTCCTCGATGTACATCGCCAACCCCATCCTGCATGCATGGACGGTCAAGGCGGGCGGACCGAAGAGGAGTTAGCCGTGCAATCCGTCCTCCGAGAGGGGAGGGAGTGGAAGGTCGCGGGCCTCCCTGACGAGCCGCTCCTTGAGACCATCACCAACGCGACAGGATGTTGCAGGACGTTCGCCGTCCTTCTCGCACAACGTGGCGGCTCGTCGTGGGAACCGCTCGTAGACCCCAAGGCTCCCAGCCAGCATTCACCCTTCCTCCTTCAGGACATGGAGACCGCCGTCACACGGCTTCGCCTCGCGATCGAGCGGGGCGAGCGCGTTTTCATCCACGGGGATTTCGATGTCGACGGGCTCACCGGAGCCGCCGTCCTCTACCGCGGCCTGCGTCCGCTCCTTCCCGAGAACTCCGTCAAGGTGGAGGTGAGTGAACGTTCGCAAGGACACGGGATGTCTTCGGCCTTCGTCCTGAGAGCGATCGACGAGAAGTTCGGTCTCGTCGTCACCGCCGATTGCGGAATCACAAATCAGGAGGAGGTCGCTCGCCTCTCGGCCGAAGGGATCGACACGATCGTCACGGACCACCACCTCCCGGTCGGTGAAGTCCCACGGGCGGTCGCGGTCGTCGATCCGCATCGCGCCGACAACGAGTATCCGAATCGGAACCTTGCCGGCGTCGCGGTCGCCTACAAGCTGGTCTGCGGCCTGTACGAGCGACTCGGTCTCCCCGCTCCGGAGTACCTCCTCGACCTCGTCGGGCTTGGGACGATCGCCGATCTTGTCCCGCTGGCGAGCGAGGGGGACAACGAGAATCTAGCCTTCGTCCGCGAAGCGTTCGCGAAACTCGCGACCGGAGATGGCTCGTCGATGGGCCTTCGCACGTTGATGGAGCGCCTGTCGGTCAACGCCAAGAAGCTCACGGCGTCAGATATCGGCTACATCGTCGCCCCGAAGCTGAACGCGGCAAATCGAGCCGGAGATCCGAAGGTCGCCTTTCTTCTCTTGGTCACCGAATCCCGCGAGCAGGCCGAATACTTAGCCGAGATCTTGCTCGACTACAACCGGGATCGGGAGATCGCACAGAACGATCTTCTGTCGCAAGCCCAGGAGATGATCCGTGCGGAGGGACGCACTCCGAGCGAAGACGGATTCGTTTTTCTCGTCGGCCAGTACTGGAACGAGGGAATCCTCGGGCTCGTCGCATCGAGCCTCGCCGACCGGTATCGAGTCCCTGCGATCGTTCTCTCCAAGGGCGACAGCGTCAGTCGCGGATCGTGTCGGAGTGTCGGAGGATTCGACGTCAGCGCCTGCCTGGAGGCCAACGCGGACATCCTTCTTCAGTACGGCGGACATCGGATGGCCGCCGGGTTCTCGGTCGCAAACGACGCTCTCGGCCTGCTCGAGGAGCGGATCGACGCGTACATGACGCACCACCAGGCGGAGATCACACCGCACATGCCGGAGACGATCGACGCGGAATCGCCCTTGATGGAGATCAATCTTCGCTTCTACCAGGACCTCACGGCGCTCTCCCCCTTTGGACCGGGAAACCCGCAGCCGCGGTTCCTCGTTCGCGATTGCTCGTTCGAGACGCTCACGCTCGTTGGGAACCGCAGGCAGCACCTCAAGGGTCGCGTCACGCAGAACGGGGCGAGTCTTCCGTTCATCGCGTTCCGCATGGGGCGGCATCTCGAGACGTTCGAAGGGGCGAGGGACGCCTCGCTTGTCTGTCAGATCGGATTCGATGACTGGCAGGGGAACGTGCAAGCGCAAGGGATCGACCTCGTGACAGAAACAGCCCCCACCTAGGCTCCCGGAAGATCGCTACGTCACCCACACGAGAAGCCGCAGGCTTCTCGCAAGGCGTCCGCAGAACGCCCAATCGCGGAGCAACTCGCTCCAAAGAGAGAGTTGCCTACTTCCCGACGCAGAATCGAGCGAAGACCGCGTCGAGGATCGACTCGGCAACGTCGATTCCCTGGAGCTCCCCGGACGTCCGATACGCGGCTCGAAGCTCCTCGGCGACCATGTCCGGTGGCCGCTCGGCTTCGAGGGCGGAGGAAGCCTTCGCCAGCCCCTCCCGGACGCGCCTCAATAGGTCCCGCTCCCACTGATCGAGCAGCAGAACCGAATTCCGGGCCGGGATCCGGCCTCCGAGGAGAAGGTCGAGGAGCGTCGTTCGCAGGTTATCGAGATTCCGACCGTCCCTCGCTGAGATCCGCAAGGAACCCTTCCACGGCCCATCGGGGACCTCGTCGATCCGCGATGGGAGATCGCACTTGTTCAGCAGGAGCACCGTCGGGATCTCCCAATCCTTCTCGATCAGCCGCCGATCCTCCTCGGCCAACGGCTCACTCGAATCGAGCAGCAGCAGCACCAAATCGGCGCGCTCAACCGCCTGCTCGGTCCTTCGAACCCCCTCGGTCTCGACCGGATCGTTCGGTGCCCTCAGGCCGGCGGTATCGATCAGGCGGACGGGAACACCGCCGATCGGCGTCTCCTCTTCGACCGTGTCTCGTGTCGTCCCAGGGATCGGTGTGACGATGGCGCGCTCCTCGGCGAGAAGCGCGTTGAGGAGCGTCGACTTGCCGACGTTCGGCCGACCGACAATCGCCACGGTCAGCCCCTCGCGAAGGATCCTGCCCTCCTCGGCGCGAGCGAGAAGATCGCAGACGCGAGTCGAAAGCGCCGTCACGCGAGACGCGACTTCTTCGGATTCGACATCGAGATCCGGGAAATCAATCTGAGCTTCGAGCTCGGCCAGGATTCCTGCCAGCGCCTCCCGGACCTCCCGTATCGCGTCCTCGAACCGCCCGCCAAGCCGGTCAACGGCCGCCTCCAACCCGAGAGCCGTCTTCGCGCGCACGATGTCCAACACGGCCTTCGCCTGATCGAGCGAGATCCTGCCGCTCAGGAACGCCCGTTTGGTGAATTCTCCGCGCTCGGCGAGACGGGCTCCTCCCGCCAGAATCGCGTCGAGAATCGACCGCGTCGCGACGATCCCGCCGTGGCAGTTGACCTCGACGACATCGTCGCGTGTGTAGGTCCGCGGAGCGCGCATCACCGACACGAGAACCTCGTCGACTCGCCGCCCATCGACGACGATCTTCCCGTAGTGCAGGCGATGGCTGAGCGATTCATGCAGAGGCTCTCCGTCGGCGGCCTGGAAGATTCGATCGACGATCGGGATCGCGCCCGATCCGCTCACCCGAACGATGCCGATTCCCCCCTCGCCGATCGGCGTGGAGATCGCGGCGATCGTATCCACCCCGATCGCCGGCTCGATCGTGTCGTCGTGCATCCCTCTACCCGTCGTCGGGCTCGATCACGATGCGGCGACCTTCACCATCGCCGACGCTGAACGTCTTGACGCCGGGAAAGTTGGCCAGTGTGACGTGGATCGTCCTTCGCTCATGCGCGGGCATCGCGTTCATCCGAACGCGCTTGTGGTCGCGCGCGACCGACTCGGCCGTCGAGAGCGCGAAGCGAATCAGCTCCGCACGACGCATCTTCACCGCACCGTTGGCGTCGAGGATCACGTCGACTTCCTGCCCCGTCTTTCGACGGAGAGCGCCTCGCAGCAAGTGCTCGAGTGCGGTGAGACTCGGTCGCTCCTCAGGGAGGGAGAACATGCTGCCGACGAGGTTCACGTAGAGGCCGTCCGGCGCGTCCTCCTCGATCTCCAAGGTCACGTCCTCATCGAGGATCTCAACGAGCCGTTCGAGGTAGGCCTCAACCTCCTGCTTCAGCTCCGCTGCCTGCATCCTCATCCCCCGATTCGTCGTCGATCTCGGCCTCCACTTCGATTGGAGCCAGCCGCGCGTCGGCGTTGGCCATCTCGCGATTGACGATCGCCTGCTGGGCGACCTGCGCGCCCGTGGTCAGCAAGTAGTAGAGCCAAAGGCCCGCCGGGAATTTCCAGAGAAGGACGGCCATGAAGAGCGGGAAGATGTACCCGAAATACTTCTGGGTCCCCGACGTCTCGGCGCGGGTTGGCGTCATCAGCCACTGCTGCAGCATCATGATTCCCGTGGTCACGATCACGAGGATGAAGATCGGGTCGTGCATGGAGAGATCTGGAATCCACAAGAAGCCCGGCGAGAGATGAATCAGCTCGGCAGAGTAGAGGATCGCTCGCCAGATCAGGATCAGAATCGGGAGCTGAACGAGCAGGGGCAGACATCCGCTCATCGGGTTGACGCCCTCTTTCTTGTAGAGCTCCATCATCTTCTGCTGCTGAAGCTGCTTGTCGTCCTTGAAGCGTTCCTGAACCCGCTTCATTTTCGGCTGCATCTTTTGCATCTTCGCCATCGAGTGGTACTGCTTTCGCATCAATGGGAAGAGGACGACGCGGGTCAACAGCGTGAACAGGATGATCGCCCAACCGTAGTTCCCGGTCGCTCCGTAGAGGATGTTCAGGAATCGGATGACGGGGATCATCAGGCGCGCCCCGATCCCCGGCTCGTCGAGCGCGGCGAGCCCGGCCGGCTCCATCAGCAGGAAGCGCCGCCGTCCGCCGTAGAGCGAGTAGTCGAAGGTCGACGTCCCCTGAGGGACGGTCATCGTCACGCCGAATCGCCGGCTGCCGGAGTCCGTCGCCTCCGCCATCGGACTCGTCTTCGTCCCTTCGCCAGGAGAAAGGAAGAAGACGATCGACTTGCTCATCAGTCCGAGCCCATCAAACGTGAAGTACGAACCCGGCGAGAGGCGGTCGATTCCCGGCACTCCGTCGAATAGGTAGTACAGGTCTGGGTTGCCGTCCTTGATGATCTGGTTCGCAAGGACCATCGAAAGGTCGAACGGCTCTGCCGCGCGGCTCTCGACGGTCACCTGGAAGTCGACCGTGTAGATCGCGTCCTCGTGGAGCGTGTATCGCTTGGTCACCGTCGTCTCGCCAAACTCACCGATGAAGGTGATCTCGAGCGCGTCGGATTCGATCGGCGTCGGCTCCTGCAGAACGTAGGCGCCCTCGATCACTCCGTCTGCCCGCAGCGTGAACGGGAACTCGGCACCCTCGACGAACTGCCGCAACAGCGTCTCGGGATTCGTGTTCGTCCCGGGAACCAGTTCCTCCACGGTCGATCCGTACGGTGCGAAGGTGAGGAACAGGCTCTTCATCACCCCGCCGTCTTCCGAGAAGACGTAGTCGCCCAGCGGCGTGGACACCATGACGTCCCGGTATCCGTCCTGTTCAACAATCGTGTAAGCGATCTCCCGTTCAGCCGACACGGCCGACACAGCCACAGCGCAGACGAAGATTCCAAGCAATACAAAAGCGATCCGGCGGTTTCCCACAATGACCTCCTGGGCGGAAAGGGTATCGTGGAGTAAATGGCCTTGCAAATCCGTTGAACAGGGCATTCCGATGCGATACACTCCCCCGCCGATGTTCACGGGGATCGTACAGGGGCTCGGAACGTTGCGGGGTCTGGGCCGGGAGCAGGCCGAGATCTCTGTCCCCGATCGGCTCGTCGAGCGACTACGACCAGGGGCAAGCGTCGCGGTGAACGGCATTTGTCTTACTGTTTCCTCCATCACGGACGACTCCTTCCTGGCCGGGCTCTCGTCGGAAACCGCCTCGCGGACAACGCTTGGGTCAATGCACAAGGGAGCCCGAGTGAACCTCGAGCTTCCGATCGCGCCCGCCGACGGCCTCGACGGACATCTCGTCCTCGGCCACGTCGATGCGGTCGGCACGATCAAGGGCCTCTTCCGTGAGAAGGACGGATGGGTGCTGATCGTCGGGTATCCGCCGAAGTTCCGCGGCTACGTCGCTGAAAAGGGATCGATCGCCGTCGACGGGATCAGCCTGACCCCATACGGACTCGAAGGGGCGACGTTCCGCTGCTCGGTGATTCCGGAAACCTACGAGCGGACGACGCTGCAAGACCGTAGGTCAGGGGACCCCGTCAACGTGGAGTTCGATGTCTTGGCCAAGTACGTAGAGAGGATGGTGCGCGGTGTTCACCACGATTGACGAAGCAATCCGCCGGTACCGAGATGGAGACGTGCTGATTCTCGTCGATGACGAGAATCGGGAGAACGAGGGCGACTTGGTGATGGCCGCGGAGCACTCGACCGCCAAGGCGATCAACTTCATGATCACCCACGGCCGGGGACTCGTCTGCACGCCGATCACCGAAGAGCGCGCCCACGAGCTCGCCCTGACTCCGATGTGTCCCGAGAACACGGCCCTGCACGGCACCTCCTTCACGGTCTCTGTCGACGCGAGAAACGGAATCACGACCGGAATCTCATCCTACGACAGAGCGAAGACGATCCGTCTGCTCGTGAGCGATTCGACCTCACCCGATGACTTGGCGCGCCCAGGGCACATCTTCCCACTCGTCGCCAGGGACGGGGGCGTCCTTCGCCGGGCCGGGCACACCGAGGCGACCGTCGATCTGGCCCGGCTCGCCGGATTGAAGCCCGCGGCCGTCCTCTGCGAGATCCTCAACGAGGACGGGACGATGGCCCGCCTCCCTCAACTCGAGGTCTTGGCCGAACGCCACAAGCTTCCGATCGTCAACATCGCCGACCTGATCGCCTACCGGAAGCGCACCGAGCGCCTGGTGCAGCGCGCAGCTGAGGCGGACATGCCGACTACGTTCGGAACGTTCCGGATCCTCAGTTACGTAAGCCCGATCGAAGATGAGGAGCACGTCGTCCTGGTCAAGGGGGACGTCGCAGGGCAAGAGAACGTGCTCGTCCGCGTGCACTCCGAGTGTCTCACGGGCGACGTCTTCGGTTCGTGCCGCTGCGACTGCGGCGGGCAGCTTCAACATGCTCTTGAGATGATCGAGACCGAAGGACGGGGCGTCGTCGTCTACATGCGCCAAGAGGGTCGCGGAATCGGCCTGAAACACAAGCTCTGCGCCTATCAGCTCCAAGACCAGGGGCTCGACACGGTCGAGGCAAACGAGCGGCTCGGTTTCGAGGCCGACCTGCGCGACTACGGAATCGGCGCCCAGATCCTGTGCGACCTCGGTCTCACGTCGATCCGTCTTCTGACCAACAACCCGAAGAAGGTCGTCGGGCTCTCCGGGTACGGGCTCGAGATCGTCGAGCAGGTCCCGATCGAGATCGAACCGACCGAGTTCAACCGGCACTATCTCAAGACGAAGAAGGAGAAGCTCGGGCACCAACTACACAAGGTGTAGTCGGCGCGGCGGCAACGGAGAACGCGAATCGTTCTCCGAGCGACCCGATCGGCCGATCGGGTCGCCAAACGAGCTACAATCGCCGGGACTTGGAGACGAAGATGGAGAGACTCGGGCAGCAACGAAGCAAAGCATGACGTAGCGGGAGCACGTGCGTTCCCCGGAACACACGTGCTCTCAAGCAACCCGATCGCATCAGAGATCGGGTTGCCAGGAGGAAACCATGGGCAAGGTCTTCGAAGGGAAACTTGACGGCAGCGGACTTCGCGTCGGCATCGTCGTCAGCCGTTTCAACAGTCTCATCACCGAGCGCCTGCTCGAAGGGGCGCTCGACCGACTCCGTCGCTCCAGCGTCGCCGATGACGCGGTCGACGTCTGCTGGGTCCCTGGGGCGTTCGAAGTCCCGCGGGGGGCCA
>JBARQW010000229.1:0-2243 GCA_049643905.1 Bipolaricaulia bacterium | reverse complement strand
GCTCTCCGGAGTGTCAAGGAAGCTTGTTCTCTTCAAGAAATCCTCTTCCCGTCTGGCTTTCCGCGTTGTGGCAAGAATGCCCTCGGAGTATACTCCGAGGGCGGAGGCGAAACGTGGCAAACGACGTAAGCATCGGCGTATTAGCCGGAAGCGACTCTCCCGAGAGGGAGATCTCGCTCATCTCCGGGAAGCACGTCCACCGCGCTCTCCTGGATCGAGGCCACGACGCGCGCCTGATCCGCATCGACGATCTGAACGGCCTCTTCCCCGCGCTTGATGGGATCGATGTCGTCTTCAACTGCCTTCACGGAGGAGGTGGAGAGGATGGCACGGTTCAGCTGTTCCTCGACGTGCTGGGGATTCCGTACGCCGGCTCGGGAGCTCAGGCCTGTGCGCGAGCGATGGACAAGCCGACGGCAAAGCGGCTGTTCGAGACGATGCGCGTGCCGACTCCGCCGGGACTCGTCTTTGAAGACGGAGATCTTGATGCGTTCGTCGCCAGGATCCGTGGCGCCTTCTCCGCTCCGTTCGTCGTCAAGCCGACCCATCTGGGGTCGACGATCGGGGTATCCATCGTCGAGGGACACGCGGACCTCGCCTCCGTGATCCGGGCTGTCGGGGAGCAGCACGGAGCCGTTCTGGTTGAGCCGTTTATCGCGGGCCGCGAACTGACCGTCGGAATCCTGTGGGAAGGCGAGGGGCACATCGCGCTCCCGGTGGTCGAGATTCGTTTGCCCGACGAGATATTCGACTACCAGGCGAAATACACCGACGGTGTCGCCGAGTTCGTCGTTCCCGCGTCGCTTCCCGAGGAGCTAGCGAAACGCGCGCAGCAGGTCTCGCTGCAGGCTCACGACACGCTTGGCTGCAGCGGATACTCCCGTGTTGACCTACGTTTGGCCGAAGACGGAACGCCGATCGTGCTCGAAGTGAACACGCTCCCGGGGATGACGCCGATCAGCGATCTGCCGAGAGCGGCAGCGGCAGCCGGGATCCCGTATGAGGATCTGGTCGAACGGATGCTCCAGACCGCGCAGAGCGGCGGCGAATGAGGCTCTCACAACCCGCCGAAACGGTGGAGCCGTACGTAGAGATGATGGACAATGCCCGGCGAATCGGAAGCCCGCGGGCCCCGCTCACGCGAAAGGACCTGCTCGATGCCTCGGAGGTGTGGATTCTCGACTATGCGTAACGTATCGGACCGCGTTAAAAAGCTGAAGGGATCGCCCATTCGGAGACTCGTCCCGCTCGCCGTCGCTGCAACGAAACGCGGCATTCACGTCTACAAGCTGAACATCGGGCAGCCGGACATCCCGACGCCGAAATCGTTCATGGACGGCGTTCGCAACGCCAAGATCGACGTGCTCTCCTATTCCCCCGCGCCGGGGATCCAGGCAACGATCGATGCGCTGATCGGCTTCTACGCCGACATGGGCGTGACGCTGGCGGGAGACCAGCTCCGCGTAACGATCGGCGGCAGCGAGGCGTTCGCGTTCGCACTGCAGACGACGTGCAACCCTGGCGACGAGGTGCTGATCCCGGAGCCGTTCTACCCGAACTACAACGGCCACGCGATCATGAACGGGATCAAGGTCGTTCCGATCACGACGAAGATCGAAGACGGTTTCCACCTGCCGCCGACGGCCGAGATCGAAGCACTGATCACGCCTCGGACGAAAGCGATCCTCTTCTCCAATCCGGCCAACCCGACCGGCGTCGGCTACACGCGAGAGGAGTTGCAGGGAATCGCCGATCTCGCGCTGAAGCACGATCTGTTCGTCATCTCCGACGAGCCGTATCGAGAGCTGATGTACGAAGGGCAGGCGGTGAGCATCCTCGAGTTCCCCGAGCTCGCGGACCGAGCGATCCTCGTCGACAGCATTTCCAAGCGGATGTCAGCTTGCGGCGCCCGAATCGGCTGTATCGTCTGTCGGAATCCCGACGTCATCGCCGCGGTGAACAAGCTCGCGCAGATCAGGCTCTCGGCGCCCACCTTCTCTCAGCTCGGACTCATCGCCTTCCTCAATGACCCCGGCTACAAGGACGACATCGCCGAGATGCGGCGGAAGTTCCATTCCCGCCGGGACACGCTGTTCGATGCGCTCCAGACGATCCAGGGCGTCTGCTGCCGGAAGCCTGAAGGCGCATTCTACATCATGGTCAAGTTCCCGCAGATCGACGACTCGGAGGAGTTCGTCAAGTTCATGCTCAACGACTTCTCGCTCGACGGGGAGACGACGATG
>JBARQW010000228.1:0-2343 GCA_049643905.1 Bipolaricaulia bacterium | reverse complement strand
GCAACGGCTCGCCGGCATCAGACACGGTCCCCGCCCTCCTCGCGCTCGAGGCGGAGGCCGTCCTCGTCGGTCCGGACGGAGAGCGGACCGTAGCGGTTGGCGATCTGCTCGAAGGACCGGGGAAGACGCGTGTCCGAACCGGCGAGATCCTGAAGGAGTTCCGTTTGCAGGCGGCCGGTGCGTTGACGGGCAGTGCCTTCCTGAAGCTGTCGAGAGTTCGAGCCGATCTCTCCAAGGTCTCGGTCGCGGTGCGACTTGTCCGTGAGGGTGCCGTGATTCGAACCGCGCGGATCGAACTTGGCTCGGTCGGACCAACCGTGCTGCGTGCGCGAAAGACGGAAGGCGCACTGTCAGGCGCCGCGCTGTCCGAGCCGTCGGTTGCGGGCGAATGGCAGATCCACCAGCAACTCCTTGAGGCCT
Source organism: Bipolaricaulia bacterium (assembly GCA_049643905.1). GTDB lineage: Bacteria > Bipolaricaulota > Bipolaricaulia > UBA7950 > UBA9294 > CAZMYM01. The sequence continues at coordinate 1,923 of JBARQW010000228.1, read as the reverse complement.
CCCGCCTGGTGGCGGAAGAGGTCCGGCCGATTGACGACATTCGATCGACGGCCGACTACAGGAGAACGGCTTCCGTAGCCGTTGTGTTCGATGCATTGACCGTGGCTTGGAGGAGAAGTGACGGTGAGTGGGATCGGCCTTCGGCTGCTCGCAGGGGCGAGTTGACGGAGCCGCTTCGCCAGGAGGTACTGCCTCTGCAGCTTGGGGCTGCGGAGAAGGCGAAGATTGGGCTGACGGTCAACGGAGTGAAGCAGGAGCTAGAGGTTGCGCCGAACGAACTCCTGCTGAACGTCTTGCGCGAGCGGCTGGAATTGACGGGAACGAAGTACGGATGCGGAATCGGCGAATGCGGCGCGTGCACGGTCTGGCTGAACGGAGAGCCGGTTCTCGGATGCCTAGTCCTCGCGATCAGCGCCGATGGCGGAGACGTGCGAACCATCGAAGGCGAAGCCGTCGACGGGGAACTCTCCAGGCTGCAGCAAGCCTTCATCGAGGAGAACGCGTTCCAGTGCGGCTACTGCACCCCCGGGATGCTGATGATGACGAAGAAGCTTCTCGAAGAGATCCCCGAGCCTACGGAGGACGAAGTCCGCGATTACCTGAAGGGGAACAGGTGCCGATGCACGGGGTATGCCAGCATTGTGCGCGCTGTTCAGCGCGCAGCTGGGAGGGATGAGCCGTGACGCTTCCTCCCAGGAATGCTGGCATAACCTATGGACGAAGCTCCTGCTGGAGCTTCGTCTGGGCTGGTTCATCGCACGGGGGTGGGTCCTAGTGCTTCCGGCGTTTGAGTTGCTCAGACCGAAGACCTTGGATGAGGCGCTCGACTTGCTGTCGCAGACGGCCGACGCCCGACCGCTGGCAGGTGGGACGAATCTGATCGTCGACATGCGGAGTGGGAAGCTCCGGCCGGCGACGCTGGTCGACATCGGCGGGCTGCAGGAGCTCTGTTGCATCCGCGAGAAGGACGGACATCTCCTGATCGGGGGCGGCGTCACGCTTGCCGAACTGCTAGACGATCCGATGATCGAGAGAGACGTGCCGATCTTGACGGCGATGGCCCGGTCGTTCGGCAACACGCTGATCCGCAATCGCGCGACGATCGGAGGAAACCTGGTCAATGCGGCGCCGTGCTCCGACACGGCTCCCGCACTCCTTGTTCTCGACGCGGAGGTTGAACTGGCAAGCGCGGCCGGTACGCGGCGGATGCCGATCGGTGAGTTCTTCGTCGGCGCCTTCGAGACGAAGCGTCAGCCGAACGAGCTCCTGACCTGCGTCCGCGTCCCGGTTTCGCCGGCGGGGGCGAGAACGGCGTTCGAGAAGATGGGCCTTCGCAAGATCTCATGCATGGCCAAGGTCGACGTGGCAGTGCGGGTGGACCTTGATGAATCGGGGGTCGTGACGAACGTGCGGATCGCCGTGGGCGCGGCTTCCGCGGTGGCGCTTCGTGTTCTGTCTGCGGAGGAAGCGCTCATTGGTCAGCCGCTTGCCGCCGTCGTCCCTGCTTCGCAGGGACTTACGGGCGAACAGCGCTTCGGGAAGGGAATTGAGGAGGCTGTTCGCCTGGTGGGTGAAGCTGTGGAGCCGAGGGCCGTGTCGGAATACACGCGACAGGTGGTTCGCGGGATCACGAGGCGGCTTCTGGAGAGCATCGCCGACCGAGAGGTGGGATTGTGAAGGAGAGAACCCCCGTGACTCTTCGGGTCAATGGCCGCACTCACGAGATCGCCCTCGCTCCGAATACGACGCTTCTCACAGTTCTCCGCGATCTGGGCTACACCGACGTCAAGAACGGCTGCGAGATCGGCGAATGCGGCGCCTGTGCCGTTCTGCTCAACGGCGAGGCCGTGAACAGCTGCATGGTTCTTGCTGCACAGGCAGATGGAGCTGAGATCGTGACGAACTCAGGGCTTGGAACGATGA
>JBARQW010000227.1:0-2216 GCA_049643905.1 Bipolaricaulia bacterium | reverse complement strand
TGTTTCCTCGGGCTCACCATGCTCGGGGGGGGACTCGTCGCCTGGTCGGTCGGGGCTGTTCCTCGCATCACGACAGTCGGTATCATCATCGCGGGCATTGGTCTGTACGAGCTCTACTGCATCTCGAAGCGCGGCTGGCCGCGCCTCGGGAAGTAGCGTGTTTCCAGCCCAGACGCGAAGCTCAAGAGCCTGCACTCAATGCATCCTGAGGTGCGGCCTTTACCAGTAGGATGTCGTGGGCTGGCTTCTCGCAGGCTAGGGACAGGACGCGGGGGCCTACGAGCCGCAGGCGGGCTCTCGTTTGCCCCGCAGCGCGGCGGCGATCATCGCCGCGGCGCATCCGACGCCGCTCTCGACTTCGATCGCGTCAACGGGGCAGTTCAGCTGGCAGGCCCCACACTCCATACACGCGTCTGGGTTGACGGCCTCCGCCTTCCCATCCGTGACGGCGAAGACTCCATGGGGACAGACAACGACGCACAGACCGCAGCCGACACACAACGCGCGGTCGTAGCGGAGCGTGTTGGCGGTTGACAGAGACAGCATCTTCTCCTCCTATCTCACGATCAGCGGAACGATCAACGCCAAGACAATGCCGACGATGAAGGACAGCGCCATCAGTCGGATGTAGCGGAACATCTCGCGCCGTACTCCGGTTCGGGATGTGAACGTAGTCGCTCCGGTGAAGTTCAGCGTCAGGAATGCTGTCACTGGAGGCCAGAGGAAGAGGAGTCCGACCGCGGCAATAACTCGCCCCAGCGGTGCAGGTGCAGGCGCCTGAAGGGCGAGAGCCAAGGCGAACGGCGCCGTGACAAGGGCTCCGAGAACGAACCCCTTGCTGCTGAAGTCGCGGGTCGGGATCCACGGAAGGAGGATCGGGAAGAGGACGGATCCGGCGAAGATCGCCGCAACGCCGGCTCCCGCGGACCACGGCCCTCCCAAGAAGTAGAGTCCGGCCCCGACCACGGCCATCACCCACAGCATGTGGACGAATTCGATCGGCACGAGGACGAGTCGATCTCGAAGCGTGAACCGAACCCGGCGCATCTCCTCGGTCGCCCGTCCTTCCTCGAGATACTCGGAGAGATCGGCGGCTCGGACCGGTCCGTACTCGACGCGGAAGCTCGTCCGGTGTTGTACCTCGTGGGCCGCAATCCCCGGCGCACCGAGCTGCGGCAAGATCAGCGTTCGGTGAGCGACGACGTCGGCGAGTCCAGTCGACTCGATCCGTCGCACCAGCTCGTCCGTTCCGAACGTCCCCTTCCCGGCCGCGCACCAGACGTTAATCCCGTCCGTGTCGAGGACCAGGATGTGGGCATCGACCCCGGCAAGCGACGTCCGAAGGGCGTCGAAGCTCAAGGTGTAGTTCGCCGTTACGAAGACGGGAGCGTCGGGACCGGGATTCCGGAGTGCATAGAGCCCCGGAGTGACACGATGCTCGTTTCGCTTGACGCCCCAACGCGCGAGGACGTGGTCCCAGCGATCGGCCCACGTCATCTCGGCAGTGACAGGAAGCGCTCTCACTTCCCGGCGGTCGATCTCGTGGACCATCTTCACCTCCTGGATTCGCGGCCGACGGCCTCACTGGGCCGATCCTGACACGACAAAAACCGAAGTGTACCGTCCGAGTCGGAGGTCTCCACTCGAAGAGGCCCTCGAGAGATCACGGAGATGACTTGCAGTCCGTCGTAGCGAGCATCGCACGGGTGGGCGGGTCGACCGGTTTCTGGTATGGTCGGCGCACGATGAAAGCACCATCAAGCATTTCCTTGCGCGCGATCGGCGTCTTCGTTTCCGGCGTCGCCATGTTCGCCCTCAGTGTTCTCGCAAGTCCGTTCTCGGGGGAAGCTCTCGGGACAGGAAAGATCCTCGCAAGGTTCTCCGGACTGGAAATCTCGGCCACGCTTTCAGGTGGGATCGAATGGACGGGGGAGGCCGTGCTCGGTGACGAGGTCGTTCGGTTCTCCGCTCAGGGAACGTTCAGTGGAGTCGGCCTGCGCGGCATCGTGTCGATGATCAGCGAGGGATGGATCGGCTACTCGGCCTCCAGAAGCACGGCTTCCGGTGAATCGATCGAGATCCGCGGGCTTCTCCATCTCAGGTGGAAGAGCGTCATCGCGCTCAAGGCGGGCGATTCGGTTGTCGGTTCCCAGTACACGGTCCTGCTGTTCGGAGGCCGTGCGCAGGCGTTCGCCGGCGAGTTCACAGGGAGCGCC
>JBARQW010000226.1:0-14060 GCA_049643905.1 Bipolaricaulia bacterium | reverse complement strand
GCCGGGGCGGTGGATGTGGCCGGCCATGACGCCGAGCTTCGACTTGCCGGGGCTGATCAGGCCTGGCGTGTTCGGGCCGATGAGGCGAGCCCCGACGATGTCGATGTACCGACGCGCGACGAGCATGTCGTGGATCGGGATCCCCTCGGTGAGACAGACGATCAGTTCGATGCCCGCTTCGGCGGCCTCGATGATCGCGTCAGCGGCGAACGCCTGGGGCACGAACAGGATCGACGCATTCGCCTTCGTCTCGTCAACGGCACCGGCGACGGTATCGAAGACCGGAACGCCTTCGACGCGCTCCCCACCCTTGCCCGGCGTGACGCCGGCGACGATCTTCGTTCCGTCATCGAGCATCCGCCTGGTGTGGAAGTGACCCTCCGATCCTGTGATCCCCTGAACGACCGCGCGCGTCCGTTCGTCGATCAGAACACTCATATCCCCACCGCATCGGCGACCATCGTCGCCGCCTCTCGCAGGCTCGCGGCCGGGCGGAACGAGAGGCCCGAAGCTTCGAGGATCTCGCGGCCCTTCTCGACGTTCGTCCCTTCCAGCCGGACGATCACCGGGACCGTCACGTCCACCGCGCGGGCAGCGGCGACGACGCCCTCGGCGAGGGTGTCGCAACGTAGGATCCCGCCGAAGACGTTGATGAGAACGGCCTCGACGTTCGGATCGCCGACGAGGATGCGGAATCCTCTCTCGACCATCTCGGCTGTCGCGCCCCCCCCGACATCGAGGAAGTTGGCCGGCCGCGCGCCGACCTGTTCGATCAGGTCCATCGTCGCCATCGCGAGTCCGGCGCCATTGACGAGGCAGCCGACGTTCCCATCGAGCTTGATGTAGTTCAGGCCTGCGGAGATCGCCTCGGCTTCGAGCGGATCCTCGTCTCCCTCGTCACGCAGCGCGGCGATCTCGGGATGGCGGTACAGTCCGCTGTCGTCGAAGCTCAGCTTGGCGTCGACGGCGACGAGGTCGCCCTCAGTCGTGACCGCGAGCGGATTGATCTCGGCGAGGGTGCAGTCCTTGGAGCGGAACAGACGATGCAAGGAGAGGATCAACTCGCTCGCCCTCCTGACCGCGTCTGCCGGGAGATCGAGTCCTCTCGCGAGCCGGGATGCCTGGAAGGGTCGAAGCCCGATTGCCGGATCTACCGATTCCCGCAGGATCTCGCCTGGGCGCACGTCCGCCGTCTTCTCGATATCGACCCCGCCCGCGCGGCTGGCGATGACGACGATCGCCGCGCTTGACCGATCGATCGTGATCGCCAGATAGATCTCGTCTTCGATCGCGACCGTCTTCTCGACGAGGATCGAGCGGACCACCAGACCCTCGGGTCCGGTCTGCGACGTGACGAGCGGCCTTCCCAGGAGACGGACGGCGGCATCGTGGACAGACTTCTCGTCGCGTGCCAAGACGATCCCGCCGGCCTTTCCCCGGCCACCGGCGTGGATCTGCGCCTTCACGACGACCGGAAGCCCGAGCTCCTGTGCGGCGGCCACGGCATCCGGAACCGTGGACGCGACGCGCGAGAAGGGAATGGGAATGCCGAACTCAGAGAGCAACCGTTTCGCTTGAAACTCGTGGATCCTCATTCGAGGTCATCGTCCTCCTCGACGAGCGACGGCGCGAAGGTATGCGAACAGGCGGCTGCGGTTCAAGTGTCGAGGGCAAAGCCCGGCGCGCTCGGGACCGTTTTGAAGTGGGGGGAGACGTCAGGTACTGTAGATCGGATCCAAGAGGAAGGAGAGCATGAAGAGGATCATGAAGGGGATCCTGGTCATCGCGGACGGGCTCGGTGGGCGGCCGACGGACGTCAACGGAAAGACGTGCCTTGAGGCGGCTCGAACGCCGGCGCTCGACGAGCTGGCGCAACGGGGGGCGCTCGGACTCGTCGATCCGATCGGGCCGGGCGTACGTCCGGGAAGCGACACGGCGCATCTGTCGCTCCTTGGCTACGATCCGCACAAGGTCTACACCGGCCGCGGCGTCTACGAGTGCCTCGGGATCGGAATGGACGTTCGCGAAGGCGACGTTTGCTTCCGGGCCAACTTCGCCTCCGTGGAGGTGCGCGGCTCCGAGTACATCGTCACCGATCGTCGGGCTCGTCGGATCGAGTCAGGACAAACCGAGCTGGCCGCTGCGCTGAACGAGATTCGCCTCGAGACGGTCCACGGCGTCTCATCCGAGTTCCGTGCGAGCACGCAGCACAGAGGCGCCCTCCTTCTTCGCGGCGCGGGCCTGTCTCGACACGTGACCGAGAACGATCCCCACGCCAAGGACGTGCCGGCACCGCGGTTCCAGGCTGAACCGGGACACGATGACGAAGCGGCGCAGCGTACGGCTGCAGCGCTCAATGAGTTCGTCGAGCGTGCCCACGAGGCGCTTCGCGACCATGCGGTGAATCTGCGTCGAATCGAGGAGAAGAAGCCGCCGGCCAACTTCATCCTCGCACGCGGTGCGGCCGACTATCCTCAGATCGAATCGATCGAGTCGTCTTTCGGAGTCCGCGGCGCCGTCATCGCGGGTGGCGCCTTGTATCGAGGTGTCGCGCTCGTCTGCGGGATGACGCCGATCGATGTCCCGGGGGCGACGGGAGGCCTCGACACGGATCTCGCGGCGAAAGCGCGGGCGACGATTGCGGCTCTTGAGTCGTTCGACTACGTCTTTGTCCACATCAAAGGGACCGACAACGCGGGTCATGATCAGGATGCGGCGGCGAAGACCGGCTTCATCGAACGGATCGATCGGGAGTTCTTCGGACCGCTGGTCGCGGGGACCGATGCGTCGATCACGCACATCGCCTTCACGGGCGATCACACGACTCCGATCGACTTCGGCGATCACACGCATGAGCCGGTCCCGGTTCTCTTCTTCGGTCCGAACGTCGCGCGAGACGAGACCAAGGCGTTCGGGGAACGCGAGGCCGGGCGCGGGGGACTCGGGCGGTGGAGCGGTCGTGTGCTTCCGATGCTCCTCGGCTACAACAACTGGAGCCCGAAGTTCGGCTCGTAGCTGGGATCATCAGTCCTCACCTCAACGTCGAGCCTCGCGCAGAGCGCTCTCGGCAAACACGGACCGGCTTTACGGGATCCGCCGTGGGTTCCTACTCGAGAGCCTTGAGCTGTCCGCAAAGTAGGGCGACGTGGCTTCTCTCCTCGTCAATGATCTCCTCGACCCGATCCCGGCCGAGTCGCTCCGAGACCAGATCCCGGAGGCCCAGGTAGAGGAGGATCGACTCCTTCTCCATACCGATGGCGACGCGTAGTACCTCCGCCGGCGACTTCGCCTGAGAAACGAGCTCGGCAGGATCTTTCGAAGTATCGAAGATCTCCGAATCGGCCATCGCGGCCAAGTAGGCCTGCGTCTCGTCCGCCGGGTCGAATGCCGTCTGCTCTTTCTCGCCTGAGGAAAGCTCCCGACGGAGGGCGGCGAACGTCTGCTCGTGAGAGACCTCCATCTCGGCCAGCTCAGCGAAGCGCGACTTGAACGTTTCGTCTTCCGTCGCCTCGACCGCGGCCCGATAGAATCGGGTCCCGTTTCGTTCGATCCGTTCGGCCATTTGCAGGATCTCGTCTGCGTTGAATCCAAAGGACATGTCGTCTCCTCTCTGGTCCGTTCGGCCTGATCATACCGCCAACGGCCGAGCGGTTGTAGCACCGAGAAGACGGCAGATGGTCACAGTGTCGACGTCCTTACGGAGTGCCAGCCGCGGGCTCGGGCCGGATCCCTTGAAACGGGAGAGAAGGGCGTCTATTCTAGACTACAACTGGGCTGGAGGTGGGAGAGTGCACAGAGAGATCTCACCGCTCGACGGGCGTTATCGAGATCGCCTGAATCCGCTTGCCGAGGTCTTCTCCGAATTCGCGTTGGTCAAGGCCCGATGCGACGTCGAGCTTCAGTATCTCGAGGCTCTCGACGCGACCGGCCTTTTCGCGCCGCTGAGCGAGGAAGAACGAGCGCGCGTCAAAGAGGCAAGAGAAGGCTTCTCCGACGCGGACTTCGAGCGCGTCAAGGAGATCGAGTTCGAAATCCGCCACGACGTGAAGGCGTGCGAGCTCTTCCTACGTGAGAAGCTCGGGCTGGCGAACCCGAACCTCATCCACTTCGGCCTCACCTCGGAGGACGTCAACAACCTCGCCTACGGCCTGATCCTCAGGCGATTCCGCGACGAGACTCAGTTGCCGCAGCTGCGGCAACTCATCGAATTGCTTGCCGAACTTGCCGAGCCCTGGAAGGCGGTTCCGTTTCCTGCGCGAACGCACGGGCAGTCTGCATCGCCGACGACGGCAGGGAAGGAGATCGCCGTCTTTCTCTCGCGACTCTTGAGGCAAGCGACGCAGCTTCAGGCGCACCGGTTTCGCGGCAAGCTGAACGGCGCGACCGGGACCTACGCGTCGTTCGTCTCGGCGTTCCCCGATTTCGACTGGGTCGGCTTCTCAGAGGGCTTCGTCGTGGAACTCGGCCTTGAACCGAACCGATGCACGACGCAGATCGACGACCATGACGGCCTGGCCGAGTACATGGGGATCGTCTCGAGGATCAACAACATCGTCCTCGACCTCGATCTCGACGTCTGGGAGTACCTCTCTCGGGGCGATCTCGTACAGCGATCGGCCGAGGGAGAGGTTGGATCGTCGACGATGCCGCACAAGGTCAACCCGATCCGCTTCGAGAACAGCGAAGGGAACCTGACGATCGCCAACGCGCTGCTGAACGCGTTCTCCGACAAGCTGACCCGATCGAGGATGCAGCGGGATCTGTCGGACACGACGGTCCTGCGAAACGTCGGCGTCGCCCTCGCTCACGGGTTTCTGGCGATCGATTCGACGATCCGAGGACTGGCCGAGATCGAGGTCGACGACGAGGTCTCTCGTGCGCACATCGAGACGGCCCCCGAGGTCCTCGCGGAGGCGTACCAGACGATCCTCCGTGCCGAAGGGGTCGAGGATCCCTACGAACTCCTTCGGACGGCGACCCGAGGGCGCGCGGTCACCCTCGACGGGCTCCACCGAGTGATCGATGATCTGGATCTCTCCAGGGAGACCAAGGTTCGCCTGAAGGCGCTTCGACCGGCAGACTACATCGGTCTCGCCGGCGAGATCACCGATCGCGTCCTCGCCGACGCGCGAGCGTGGTTCGAGGAAACACGGAACGCCTAGACGTTCGCCCCGCTGTGTCGCAGAGTTCGGATCTAGACTCTTGTGAGCTCACCGCGGAGCACGGTGACGGCGTCGCCACGCAGTCTCACCCTGTCACCGGCTAGCTGTACTCGGACGATGCCTCCGCGTCTCGATGCTTGGTAGCCGACCATCTCCGTCTTGCTCAGCTTCTCGCCCCAGTACGGCGCCAATCCACAGTGCGCCGATCCTGTGACCGGATCCTCGTCAATCCCTGCACCCGGCGCGAAGAAGCGTGAAATGAAGTCGTACGGCGCTGTTTCGCCTTGCGCGGTGATGAGCACGCCGCGGACACCGAGCGCTTTCAGCTTCCGGACGTCCGGAGCCGCGTTGCGCACAGTCGCCTCGCTCTCGACCTCGACGAAGAAATCGGAGCGGGTTCGTCCGACGTATTCGCTTGAGAGGCCGAGCCCTTCGAGGAGGCCGTCGGGGGCGTCTGCCGGGCTCGGAGGATCGGCGGGGAAGTCAAGCTCGATCAGCTTGTCTTGCCGAACGGCAGTCAGCAGGCCGCTCTTCGTGTGGAAGTGGGCTCGATCACTCGTCGCAAGGATTCCGGTCTCCCAGAGAATGTGGGCGGTGGCGAGCGTCGCGTGACCACACAGCTCGACTTCGACCGCAGGTGTGAACCAGCGCAGGGCGAAGTCGCCGTCGGCGCGCCCGGAGACGAAGGCTGTCTCGGAGAGGTTCATCTCGGTGGCGACGGCCTGCATCCACGCCTCGTCTCCAGGTTTCTTCAGGATGCAGACCCCGGCCGGATTCCCTCGGAACGGCTCACTCGTGAACGCGTCGACCTGATAGATCGGGATGGTCATCGGGATCACCTCTCCTTTCGCCGAATAGAACGAGCGACATCGTACCGCGCACCAAGTCAGGGAACACGCTCTTGGAGCCGATCCGAGACACGTGTACCCCGAGAGTGTGATGAACAACACGTCCGAGGACTGCTGTGGTCCCCTGGTCTCCAACGTGACAGACATAACATCCATGCGGTATGGCCCGCAAAGCCGTCCTAGCTCGGCTACCTGCGAGTAGCCAACCTCTCCGCAGGAGAGGCGTCTGCACAGCCGAAAGGCGAAGGAAGTGGTGAAATGACCGACCGACTCCGGGTGGTACGTAGATGGAAAATCGTGCTGTCGGCCGCGCTTGCCATCGCGCTTCTTTCGGTGGTCGCAAGCGCTGAAGATCCATGCACGAAACTGCCGGACCTCTGGCTCCCGCCTGACGGGATCCCGGGACTAGAAGGCGGCGGGATCTCAATTCAAGAGACGACCGGCGACGTGTGCGAGGGCGGCACGATCACGATCACGGTCACCGTCGACAACCTGAGTTGCGGCGACGCCGGACCGTTCGACGTCACCGTCTACTACGACGATCTGAGCAATGTCATTGCGACGCAGCACGTCGACGGACTCCCCGGCTGTGAGTTCACGGTGTTGACGTTCACTTGGGACACGGGCGGGGTTCCGGCTGGCGAGCACGAGATCATCGCGTGCGCTGACACTGGCGGGGACGTCATCGAGCTGAACGAAGGGAACAACTGCCTCTCGATCGAAGAGGAACTCAACGTTCGTCCGAACGCGCCGTGGATTGAGGCGACCAAGACGTTCGACGATCCGAACGGAGGCACGCCGCATCCCGGGGAGAGGATCGAGTTCGAAGTCGTCCTCTGCAACGAAGGCTGTGCAGATCAGGAAGACAATCCGGGTCACGAGTTCACAGACACGCTCCCGGCCGGCTTGACCGCACTGAACTTCGTCTCGGCGACACGTGGGACGATCAGCATTGACGGGAACGGCTACGTCTGGGACGGCGACATCCCGGCCGGCGGCTGTGTGACGCTCACTTTTAAGGCCGAAATCGATGGAGACGTTGAAGATCTGACCGACTTGTGTAATCAGGGAACCGTCCACTGGGACAGTGACGGGGACGGTTCAAACGATGCAGTCGAGCCGACCGACGACCCGGACACTCCGGCCGAGGACGACGCGACGTGTCTGACGGTTGAGATCTCGAGCGGCCCGCTACCGCTTTCAGGGACGATCGACGCACCGACGCTGTCCGAGTGGGGAATGATCGTCGCGTTCGTTTTGTTCGTTCTCGCGTTTTGGAGGGTGTCGCGGCGCCGCAAGGCGGCGGCGACGGGGTGAGGTGAAGATGAAGGCCAGGTGGTCGGCGAGAACACAGGGCTTGCGGAGCGGCCGCCTCTGGTTGAGGCTGGCACTCTGCGCCTGCGTGGTAGCGCTTCTCGTCTGGACTGCCAGCGCGGATAGGGTCATGGCAGGAATCCAGGGCGGCCTGGCGCGCGTTACAGGGGCGATCCTGACCGGCCTCGGCCACGGAGCCGTCGTCGAGGGAAACACCGTGCAGACCACGCTCTTCGGGATCTCTGTTGTCACAGCATGCACTGGCTTGTTTATCACGGGACTGTTCATCGTCGCAGTGATCGCTTACCCGGCCCGAGTTCTGTCCAAGATGATCGGAGTCGCGATCGGGATCGGAAGCATTTTCGTGCTGAACATCGTTCGGCTGGTCAGCCTGTACTTCGTCGGCGTTCACTTTCCACGATTCCTCGACACCGTTCACCTCCTCGTCTGGCAGTCTCTGCTGATTGTGTGCGCCGTGCTGCTTTGGCTGCTGTGGGCGGGTCGGTGCGCCCGGATCCCGCGGAAGGGGGCAGGCTGATGAGGAAGACGTGGTCTCGACTCATCGTGCGATTCGCCGTCGTCTTCTTGGTCTGTTTGGCCCTGTTCGCGGTCTTCTGGCCGAGGATTGCACCTCTCTACACGTCAACGATCGCGACACTCGCTCGGCCGGTCTTCCGCCTGGTCGAGAGCCCGAATGTCACGGTCCTTGACGTGCAGAGCGATGAGTTGCATGTGTATCGGAAGATCGGGGAGGGAAGAATCGCCCCCGTTTTGTGGTTCGACCGCTACATCTTCTTCGCGGTTGTACCTCTCATCGCGCTGATCATGGCCACACCCGGGTTGGGCATCCGCCGGCGGTTCATCCGAACGGTCGGCGGCATCGCAGCACTCATTCTTCTCCATGTCGGTTATCTCGTGGCTTCTGTGGAACTTGTCTACGGCGTCTCCGCCGGACGCGCCCTCGACGGCTGGCAAGTCGCCGTGCGCATCCTGTGGGAGTCGGCGCCTGTCTTGGTCTGGATTGCGTTGACCGCCGGAGCGTGGAAGCGTGTTCTTCAGAGCCTCCGAGCCGAGGGAATAGAGAGAACAGGATCCCCGTCCGCCGAACCTGCGGGTGCGGAAGGGTAATGGAAACAGAAGGATGGACATCGTGAACGCAAGGTGGAAAGTCGCAGTGGCCCTCGTGATCTCGATCGTCGTCGTCCTTCCGATCGTGGGCCTCGCCACCGACGCCGAGCTTTACTTCTCGGCGGACAAGAACGGCGAGAACCGAGTGACGAAGGTAAGAGAGGGAGACGAGATCTGGATCGTCGTCTACGATCCAGACGAGGATATCGATTGTGACGTGCGCGACAAGGTCTGGACGGACATCAAAGTGATGGACACAAAGACCGGCGCGCACATCGTGTGGAGGAGCTATCTGACGGATGCCGGCGACGCTGAGGGAGATCCTTTCGGCGATCCGAACTACCAGCCGTACAAGGGGCACTGGCCCGGAGTGTCGGCCGGATGGCTCGGCGCCGACTACCTCGAGGAGATCGATCACGCCACGGGTCTGTTCGTCAGCCGGCGTCCGTTCCACATCGGAACGCGCATCGCCTTCTCCAGTGACGGACGGGATCACGCGCACATTGTCGGCCCGTACACCGGTGCAGGGCCGGGCGTTGTGCCGACCGACTTCCAGTGGGGCGGTTACCTCTACGCCGACACGTTCACCGATGCCGACGACGTTGGCGACGACCGCGTCTGGGTCGATGCACTCCAGCGCTTCGTCTTGGCGACAGATCCGGGAAGCGAGGTGCCTCCCGGAGGCGCGAATCTGCCGCCGGGCGACGGAGGCGCAGCAGCCGAAGACTACATGCTCGGTCGTTTCGAGAACATGGACACGCTGGTCGGCCTGTACGTGGATCAGAACGACCCGAGCGATGTCGCCCTCGCGCTCGGCAAGCTGAACGACACCGAAGCGACGATCACGTGGGGACGTGAGGTTTACCCGGACGGGAACGAGGCGGCGATGATCACCGTCGTCGATCCGGACGAAAACCTGAGCCACTCCGACATCGAGATGGTCCCCGTCTTCGTCCTCGTGAATCCCGGATCCTGGAATCCTCCCGGCGGTGATCCGACCTCCGCCAACGACTTCTGCATGCTCAAGCGGTACGGCGGAGTCGTCTCGACGGTCGGGGACTACGGAAACGCCGCGGCAGCCGTCGCGCACGATCAAGCGATTGCTTGGTACAACATCTACTCATGCTACGACCCGGACGCGAATCCGGGCGAGCGGGGTAACTGGCTCGACCTCGCCGCGGACGGGAGCAACCAGCCGAACGCCCAGGGGACGTACTACATCGACTACCCGACGGCCGGTGAGAACAACGTGACCGCCTTCGACACGGCGAGTAACAGCGGTGTCACACGCGTGATGTTCTACGCGACCGAAACGGAATCTGATTCGGGGATCTTCCAGGTCAGCTTCAACAGCATTCTGCGCGACCTCGGGTTCGATGAACTGGTCGATCGAGATGTTCTCGTCGCCTACTACGTCGACCCGAACGATCAAGACGACTTCAAGCTGTCGATCGCCTACATCGAAGAGAAGGATCACAGCAGGCTGCGATTTACCGACCACGCCCGCGAGAACGAAGACGTCTTCTGGATCGGCCGCACACCGGTCTACATCGAAGTGGTCGACGAGAACGCCAACGTCGACGCCTGCTGCCCCGAGAAGGTCGTCGTCCAGGTTTGCGATCCGCACGAGGTCGATGACTCCGAGTGGCTGATTCTCGACGAGCTTTCGAGCAATTCGTCCGTCTTCTTCACCCACTCGGGCATGCCTCTCATCTCGGTCTGGGACGCGCTCGGGATCGGAGATCCTGGCGCGAACGGCGGATACTCGCTCCAGCTCGACAACTGGGAACTCGAAGCGTTCAACGAGGACTCGATCTACTCACGATACGTCGACGCCGTGTATCTGCCAGGCGATCTGGCCATGCTCGGTGATCTCGACATCAACACGGCGTTTCCTCCGCGGATTCAGGAGCTCCGCGTTCCGAACGACGTCTCATTTGCGGTCTTCGAAGTTGGTGACACGCAGGTCTACGATGGAGACCAAGTCACGATGTACTTCCTCGATCGACTGGGGAATCGCGTCGATACCTACTTGAACAGCGACTGCGTGTTCGTCGAGGTGATCGATCTCGATCAGGACGAAGATCAGCTCCGGAGGGAGCGGATCGAGGGGTTCTGGGACGGATCAGGCGGGAACGGCCAGAACATCCCGTTCGGCCCGATCGACTTCGATACGAACCACGCGGATTGCGGATACGAGGAAGTCGACGTTCACTTGGTGAACGACCTACTGGGTGACACAAACATCTTCTCGAGTGGAACGTGGGCGAAGCTGTACGTGCTGAATCCCCGGAACGGCCGCTGGGCACCGGTCGATCTCCTGGAAACCGGGATTGCATCCGGGGACTTCGTCAGCGTGACGTGCATCGATCTCGTCGACCGCTACGAATGCACGCCTACGCTCGGCGTGCTGCCGGGCGACACGATCCTTGCTTCGTATCAGGATCCTTCGAACCACTCGGACGTTGCCTGGATCTCGATCAAGGTCGGAATCGGCGGAGCCTTCGCGGCCGGATCGTCGACGAACTTCGTCGACGCATCGGGTGGTGACGTCGCAGCGTACATCGCTGGCGAGGACGCCTACGTCAAGGTTGTCGACCCCTCGCTTGCCGAGGCAGGATCGATACCGGAGGCCCTCGTCGTCGACGGTGTGGCCTACGATCTCGCCGCCTTCCCGAGCGGCGGAGCGGGAGCGTTCATCGCCGGTCCGATTCCGCTTGCGGTCGGCCCAGGAGAGACGGTGATGGCGACCTACACCGATCCGTCCGATCCGAGCGACACGAGCTCGGCGACGATCTTGATCGTTGCCGGGGAGTTCGATGTCGATCGGTTCTACGCCGCTCCGAATCCGTTCGAGGATGTTGTGACGTTCTCGTTCGCCGGGCAAGGCCTGGCGGAAACCTTCGCCGTCTCCGTCTACGATCTCGCCGGCAGACGCCTTTGGACAGGCGAGGACGCCAACGTCCTTGGCATCATGTGGGACGGCCGGAACGAGCGGGGCGATCTCATCGCCAACGGCGCCTATGTCTACGTGATCGCGGCTTCGGGAAGCGAGAAGACGTTCAGCGACAAGGGTATGCTCTTCGTTCGACGCTAGCCGATTCGCGCCGTCCGGATCTCGCTGACCCGGGCGGCGCTTTCCTTTTCCCTCTCTGACGACCTCAGCTATACTCTCCGTCGCCATGATGAGCGAGGGTGAGACCGTGAGGCAAGACGTCGACGAGCAGCCTCTGGCGGTTGGATTCAGCGATCTGCGGGGGTTCTCTTCGTACACCGCCGAGCGAGGAGATCGTGAGGCATTCCGCCTGGTGAGTCTGTTCACGGATCTCGTCGATGAGCATGTGAGCGACGGCGGCGGCTCCGTTCTCAAGACGTACGGCGACGGCGTGATGACATCCTACGAGAGCGCGGAGGCGGCGCTCGGTTGCGCGAAGGCGATGCAAGAGGCGCTGAGCAAGTACAACGAGGCGCACGAGAAGGAACCTCTGTCGGCCGGGATCGGCATCTCGTGGGGGAGCGTGCTTCACACCGGAGACGATGTCTTCGGGCACTCGGTGAACTTCGCCAAACGACTCGCCGATTTGGCCAAGGGCGGACAAGTCATCGTGTCGTCTTCACTCTGCGACCGGGCGAGCGTGGGCGGTGCCTATTGCCTGCGCGATCTGGGAGAGCACGAAATCAAGGACCTGGGATCCCATCAGCTGTTCGAACTCGTCTGGAGGGACGAAGTGGCGAATCTCTGTCTCTCCGATGACAGCCTGAACGTGGTCCTGACCGAGGACGACAAGCTCGTTCTGGAGTTCGCCAAGCCGATCGGGGAGAGGCTTGAGTCGGCCCAGCGGAAGCTCCTGGAGGAGGCGGATTCCGAAGGCCGAGGTGCCGTCGCGGCGCTCAGGCGCCAGGTCGCACGGCGATTGTCTCGGACGCTGCCGCGTTGGATCGACTCGTTCGAGACGAGCGCCGGCCTCGGCATCGAACACCACCTCGACAAGGTTCACGCGACGCTCGATCGGGGAAAGCTCGCCATTCGGCTTCCCACCGGGAAGAAACTCACACTGGACGCCGGTCAGGTCGACCTAGGCCAAGCGAAACGCTTCATCGAGAAGCTGCAGGCGCTGAAGAGCGCGGCGGAGGCCGACGACTAGGCTCGAAGCGCCGCAACCAGTTCGTCAACGATCGTCTTGCCCTTGTCTCTGCCGTAGAAGCTTCTGACCTTCTTGTGGACCTCGGTCTTCTCGGTTCGCCCTGCCTTCACATCTTCGCGGTGATCGTCGACGATCTGCTGGGCCGGACTCGGGCGCGGCCCCCAGCGGAACTTCACGCCGTACGCCTCGTCGAGGACAAGGACGATCGGGATGGCGCGCCCACCGCGGGTCAAGTACCGGTCGATCAACTCCAGGTGCTCATCTCGCCGCACAACACGAACCTCGGAGCCTGCGCGGCCGAAGAGCGCGCTGACGACGGGGAAGATGGCGAGCGAATCTCCGCACCAAGGCTCTGTGATCACAAGGACGCGCAGATCGCCGGCGGAACGGACGGCCGCGACGGCTTCATCGTCGATCTCGGCGCGGCGATCATGAAGCGAGTGCAGCTTCTTCTGCTCTTCCGTCAATAGCGTCGCGAACGATTCCGAAGTCAGTCCGCCCTCGAAGTACTCCTGCAAGCTTCTCGCTTCCATGCCGCCTCCTTCTTCGCCTTCCTCGCGAAGCTCTAGGAACTTCCTCGTCGGCCCCAGCGCCAGAGTTCTCGAAGCGAGGCCGTCTTCCCGGTCATCAGCATCCCGACCTCGAACACTCTTGCGGCGAACCGCATCATCAGGAGCGTCCCGAGGGCGAGCGAGAGGAGGCTCCCTGCGATCTCCCACGCGGGGACGAAACGGGCACCCTCTGAAACGAGCGGCGTTGCCCCGATCCGAAGGAGCATCACGCCCGGGGTGAACGGCGGAATGAAGCCGGCGATGCGGACCCACAGTAGATCGGGTTTCGAAACGATCAATCCCGCAAACATCATCGGCAAGTAAGGAATCGCCCCTGCGAGGCCGACGGCGCCGCCGGAGTGGATGTCCTTGATCGCCGCTCCGACGGTGCCGAAGATCGACGCGATGAACAGGAAACCGAGGATGAAGTAGAGCGGATACGAGACCCAGTGGACCAGCGTGAGCGCCGCCAGGGAGACCGGGAAGAACAGCCCGGCGACGAGGTAAGCGGTCACTGCCCAGACGGTCACCTGGATCAACCCGGTGAGTCCGAGTCCGATCATCTTCCCGCACATCAGCTCCCACGCGGAAACACTCGACATCATCATCTCGACGGCCTCATCGTCGATCTCGGCGCGGCGATCGTGAAACAGATGCAGCTTCTTCTGTTCGTCGGTCAGGAGGTCGGCGAACAATTCCGGAGTCAGTCCGCCCTCGAAGTACTCCTGCAAGCTCTTCGTTTCCACGCTGCCCCCTTTCCTCTCCTCGCGAAGCGCTAGGAACTTCCTCGTCGCCCCCAGCGCCACAGCTCTCTGAGGGATGCCGATTTCCCGGTCATCAGCATCCCGACTTCGAATACCTTTGCGGCGAATCGCATCATCAGGAGTGTCCCGACAGCGAGCGAGAGGAGAC
>JBARQW010000225.1:0-2974 GCA_049643905.1 Bipolaricaulia bacterium | reverse complement strand
TTCGTTCGTTATCCTCCACTTGCCGGGAGCGGGAGTCGAACCCGCACGAGGAAACCCTCAAAGGATTTTAAGTCCCTTGCGTCTGCCTATTCCGCCATCCCGGCATCCGCCTTCGTTCCCTCGGTCCTTGCCTGGAGCGGGAAACGGGATTTGAACCCGCGACCCCTGCCTTGGCAAGGCAGTGCTCTACCGCTGAGCTATTCCCGCACGAGCGGCTCATTATAGCTGCGCGCAGAAACTGCTTCAACCGCCCGAAGCGGACACGGTCTTGCACAGAACAACCTTCGAGTGCGAAGGGCGGGATTCGAACCCGCACGCCCGAAGGCACTAGCTCCTAAGGCTAGCGCGTCTGCCAGTTCCGCCACCCTCGCTCGCAAGCGGTAGCGTACAGACTGCTTCCGGCTCGATCAAGAGACGCGGCAACAGCAAGTGCCGCCCACCTGATCGAAGCTGTGGCGGTCCCGCCGCTCCCTCGGTCCGTTACGCTACGGGCAAGTGGAACACCCGGTGCACGGGGAAGAGTAGCAGCCTCCGAACAACCCGAAGAACGGATTCACGTTGGTGCATGCTCCGACGAAGACGAGGGACGTCCTGCGTCCACAAGTCGTGATCGACGTCAACTGGTCACATGACGTGCATGACGAGCACCCCGGTGCTGCGTAATAGCCGTAGCCATAGCCGCATCCACACGGATCGCTTATCGTGAAACAGCGCGACATCGTTCCGACGGATGTGTCGACGTACAGGATGTACTGCCCGGGAGAGACTGCCGTTCCATCCAGCCTCGTCTGAGTCCACGTCCCGAGCCACGTTGCCGCGGAAACCGGCGCGTCGTGCACAACGCTGTACACCGCTTGTCCGAGGGTGTTCGTGATCCTCCAACCGAGGACCAGGCTTTGCTCGCATGTGGAGCAACCCCACCACCACGTCGTCGAGTCCTCGACCGAAAACTGCACCGTCTCCCCAGCCTTGAAACGAGTACCGAACAAGGACGTCGCCGCGGTCGTCGCGGCTGCAGACAGGAGCAGAGCGATCACCAACGCACAACCAACAAATACCCACCTACGCTTCACAGCGCCCACCTCCAATCTCAGGTACACACTATACAACGAAAGGCTGTGGAGGTTTCACAGCGTCTGCGTGGCGTACGGGCCTGCTGGCCTCGTGCAGGAACGTCTGCCGGCGAGCCTTGAGCACATGGCGCACCGAGTCGGATGTGGAAGAAGCGTCTATTCGATGCAATCACAACGTGTCTTCATCTGGCCTTCATTCCAGGCACAGACCGGGTTTGCAGACTTCACGGTGGTGGTATACTCTGCCGCGAGGGGAGGTGAAACGGATGGTGAGGAAAGAGATCCTGGACAAACTCTCGATCTATATTCCCCAGAAGAGGCTTGAGGAAGAGCCGGTTGAGCGCCTACTGCTTCTCGGGAAGCGGCGGGATCGATCCGTCAACTACCTCGTTGTTGAGGCGATCCTCCAGTACCTCGATCGGGAGGACAACCAGAACTGACGCAAGTCAGGAAACGCTACAGGCGGAACGCCGCTCGTCTGAAGGGCAGGGCGACCGCCTGTATACGTTTCGTCTCAATGCGCGGGCAGCGCTCTCCCAGGCTTCCACAGTCGACCGGCTTCCCTTGCACTCCGACTGCTTGAGCGACTTCCACGCTTCGCTATCATCGTCGCTGGGAGGGGATTGGATGAACACCATCGAGGCGATCGAGGCGAGACGGAGCATTCGAAGGTTCAAGAGCGAGGACCTGCCGGAGGAAGCGCTTCGCAAGATCCTGATCGCGGCGTCCAAAGCTCCGTCGGGGAAGAACCGGCAGCCATGGCGGTTCGTTGTCGTCCGCGAAGACAGGCGGGCTGAGATGGTGCGCGTGTTGCGGGAAGCGATCGGGGCGCTAAGGGCTCGCGGCGAGGACACCGGAAGCGCGGAGTGGACGGCCGACATCATGGAGCAGGCGCCGGTGACCGTCTTCGTCATCAACCCGCACGGGATCGATCCATGGGTCACACGGGAGGCCGATCAGGCCTTCCAGGAGCTCGTCGACGTTCAGTCTGTCGGCGCCGCAATCCAGAACATGCTTCTGACAGCGGTCGATCTCGGAATCGGCTCTCTGTGGATTGCCGATGTCCTCTACGCAGTGACCGAGTTCAAGGACTGGCTCGGTGAGGAGGGGCAGCTTGTTGCCGCCATCTCTTTCGGCGTCCCTGACGAGAGCCCGGAGCCCCGTCCCCGCAAGCCGCTCGAGGAGATCGTGAGAGGGCTGTAGGGATCTGGTGCGTCTAGGCGGTTTGCACCGGGCCGGGAGTGCGTAGGGCGTAGGGCGTAGGGCGTAGGGCGTAGGGCCAGGCCTGGCGGCGTTAGTGCGTGAGGAGGGGTCGTGTTCGGACAGCGACGGCTACGCGTGGCGGAACTGATCTTCGTGCTGCTGTCGTGTTGCGCGATGACGGCCCTCAGTGATTCCGTCGAGACGCTTCGTGTTGGGCTCTTCACCGATCTGCACGCGCATGATGCGAACTCGCCGCTCGACGGGTTCGTGATGGTCGATTGGGCCGAGCGTCTGGCGGCGTGCATCGAGGCGATGAACGCCTGGCCGGCCGACCTGATAATCGAACTCGGAGACTCCATCAACGGCCGATTCGTCCTCGGAGGCGAGTTCGTCGACGCCGATCGGATTCCGGGGATCCTCGCGGCTGCAGACGAGGTCTATGCGAAGTTCGACGGGCCCCGGTACTACGTTCTCGGAAACCACGACCTCGGCGACCTCAGCAAGGACGAGTTCCTGGAGCTCGTCGGCGCGGAGGAGACGAGTTCGAGCTTCGAGGCGGGAGGCTATCACTTCGTTCTTCTCGACGCGCAGTATCGGCTCGATGGAGAGGATCGCGCGGACGAGTTCTGGTACATGGAGGGGTACGTCCCGCCGGGCCTTCTCGATTGGCTGCGCGACGATCTCGCCTCGACCGAACT
>JBARQW010000224.1:0-1852 GCA_049643905.1 Bipolaricaulia bacterium | reverse complement strand
TGAGGTCTTGAGGTTAATAATCCCGGTCGTCTGTTGCTGATATCGCCAGATGGCCGGTTGCTCGTGCAGGTTCAAGAGAGCCCAGCAGACGAAGTGACAATCCACAGACTTCTTTGGGCGAAGCGTCCTGAGGAAGTTCGAACTCATGGATGGTTCATCCCTCATACCGGAAAACAGTGCGACACGACCTACGGGTCGGTCAGGTGTGCCACCAGAGGCTTCGAGTAGGATATCCCCAGGGCGAAGTCGCTTCGCAACAAGCTTGCCGGCAGGGACTGAGCGATAAGCACCACCGTCCATTTCATTCAAGTGCCCTGCGTCGTCGATGTCCGTGGAGCGGTAGACAACTACGCCTGGAGTGAGCGGAGCTGGCTCAGTACCCCATTCGCCCGGCCACTCGGATTCAATGAGATCGCGGATAGGTTGCGGTGCCCAGTCACTCATACCCCAGCTCCTCGAGGAACCCTTTCAGCTTCGATGCCGCCTGATCTCGCTGGGTCTCGATTTCCTTCGCGGTCACCGCGTACTTGGCGTGCAGGTTCTCCAGCGCCGCAAGGCAACCCCGCTGATCGGCGCGAAGCAGGCCTTCGTAGATCTCAATGAGCAGCCGTTGGAGCCGATCGAGAATCACGGTTCGCGCTTCGTCGGGGTCGATCTTCGTCCGCGCGGCGGCGGCGAGCTCGTCCATTTTCTTCTCGATCGCGCGCAGCTCCGACTTCAGTTGCCGCTGTTCGTCGGCCAGCGCCTTGTGGCGGGCGAGCCGCCCTTCTCGCGCTCGGGCCCGCTCATGGGCTTCCGCTCCAGATTGCATGTGGCCGCGAATCGCTTCGATCCGCTCCGAGGTGGATCCGGCCTTCTCAGCGACTCCCAGGATGAACTCCCCGGCGCTGAAATCGGCTTCCTGCTGCGTCATCCCGCGTGTGACGTCGCCCTTCTTGGTCCCTCTCGGCAGCGCGTCGGCGAGCTTCATTTCCGCGTAGAGGTCGCTGGCCAACGCCTTGAGTGCCTTCAGATCGGCCTTCCAGGAGGCGTTGAGTTCCTTGAGCTCGCTCTTGAGCGCCTTCACTTCGTCGCCCGGAAGGACGCCGGTGTCGTCATCGTCCTCGTAGTCCTCTTCGTCGGCCACGGCGAACATCGCCGACAGCTCGGCCAGGCGGGCGCGCTTGGTCTCCATGTCGGCGAGGACTTCGGGGAACTGGCTCTCGAGGATGTCGGCGTCGGGAATGAGTTCGGCGCCCCATCCGCTTGCGGCAATGGACTTGAGGTCGGCCTTCAGGTCCTTCACGTAGTGGGCGAACGCGCCGCGGATCTGGTGATCGGTCAACAAGGTGTCCGCCGCGAACATCTTCTCGATGTCGGTGAGCAGATCCCGGCGGAGGGCATAGACGCTGGTGCCGTTGGCCCCGTCGCCGTCCGGAGCGAGGGTTTCGATGCGTTCTCGGTTCTTGTTCCACCAGGCATC
The DNA here is from genome assembly GCA_049643905.1 of Bipolaricaulia bacterium. Taxonomy (GTDB): domain Bacteria; phylum Bipolaricaulota; class Bipolaricaulia; order UBA7950; family UBA9294; genus CAZMYM01. Next base: position 390 of record JBARQW010000224.1, on the reverse strand, counting down.
CAGTTGCTGCAAGACCTGTTTGTGTGCGGCGGAGATGCTGGGATCGTCGTTAACGATCTCGGCCAGCGCACGGCGATCGGTCACCTCGGGCCTGAAGCCGGCGTAGGCGGTGCTGTTCGGTCGAGGCTGGAACACGCGGGCGCGAAGGCCCGGATAGTGGGTCCAGTAGTGGTTCAGCGCGTCGATCTCGGCCACAGGCACGCCGCCGTGCAGATGCGCGCGCACGTCGTGCGGCTCCGGCGGCGGCGCATTGTCCACATAGCGTCGAATGTTGCAGTTGTAGTCCTCATCGGCGATCTCTGTGACCGGCACGCGACGGGCGTAGGTCTCGGGCACCGCGCCATCGGGGCTGGACGGATCGGTCAGCGTGCGATAGGCGTGGACGATGCG
>JBARQW010000223.1:0-4478 GCA_049643905.1 Bipolaricaulia bacterium | reverse complement strand
GGCCTGGTCACTCGCTACGCCTTCTCGGGACACGAGGGTCAGTTCCGCGTCTATCGCTTCCCGGCCAAGGTCGGCGATTCCGTCTTCGAGTTCTCGGCGAATCACGAGCTCCCGGCCGGAGAGACGTGGAGCGGCGGAGGCAACGTTGACTATCGCGTCGTCGGCGAGACGACCCAGCTCGACTACGGCGCGAACGCCCAAGGATCGAGCGGCGGGTGGAACGTTCGAGTGTCAGCCTCGCGTGAGATTGAGGAGGAAGGCTCCGACGAAGAGGAAGCAGACGATGCTCTGGTCAAGGTAACCGAGCGGATTCCCGAGATCTCCATGTCGCGGGAGCCGTGGACCGCCGGCCCCGTGAGCGTCCAGCCAAGCTTCGACCTCGGCCGGTACCGCGAGGTCATCGGAGACGAGCCGGCCACCGAAGCCCTCCGGGCGAGCGCCTCTCTCGGACTTCACACGGACCCCCGCACGCTCTTTGGGATCAGCCTCTCGCCGAGCTTGGATCTCCAGGGGATCGTTTACCAAGGAACGGAGATCGAGCAGGGCCGCGGTTCGCTTCGAGCCGGCCTTCGTGCGGATTGGCGAAACGTCAGTGCGACGTACGATCTCGGCCTCGTCCGGGGAGGGAGTCCGTTCGAGTTCGACGCTGAAGTAGCCACGCATCACATCGGCTGGGAAGTCACCAGCCGCGCGTGGGGCAGGCTGACAGTCTCTGGAGGACTCGGGCTCAACACGGGGACTCTGGACCCTCTCCTAGCCCAGCTAACTTGGACCGACTGGGCGAACTGGACTCTCAACGCCGACTACGACGTAGAAGATGCAGCTCTCGACTCGGTGCGTCTCAACGGAAACTGGCCGGGAGACGCGCTGAAGCTCACGTGGTCGATTCCCTATCAGGCTTCGGAGGCACGCTTTGGCAGGATCCGGTTGACAGCCGATGCGCCGGGGGAGTGGCTCGATCTCGACGTCGATGCGACGCTCGATCGAGGGAAGCTGACCGTCAAGACGGATCTAGACGCCGAGCTGTCGCTTGACTCGTTCACGTTCCGTGGGAACGTGAGGTTCGAGAACCTCACGTTCTCCAGAGTCTCGCTCTCTTCGACGCTGTCAACCTCCGCAGGCTGGGGTGGCAAGGTTGCGTGGACCTACTCTGGCGGGCCGCTCTCATTCGACGATGTTCGCTACGGGCTCTTCAGGGACATCGGGGGATGCCTGCGCGTCGGGATCGATCGCGAAGCCTCGGATACGTGGTTCTACTTATCGATCCTCGCCTTCCCCGAGGCAATCATCCGCTACGCTCCGGCGGCATCGCGAATCGAAACAGGGAACTAGGCTCAACCCGCACGTCGGCTGCGTCTATGCCCTGAGATCGAGGGAGCGTCCTCCGGGAACCTGTCACGTTTATCGGTCACAGGAAAGCCAAGTCTGGAGTCGGGCGAGCTCTCCCAGTGCAGTCATGGCATGCTCGGCCATTCTCGAATAGAACATGCTCTCTCCCTCTCCCCCGAGAGTCGGAAGAGTGTAGCCCGGCTTGGCTCTTCTGACGCTGGTTTCCGCGATGCCGTGACCCTGGGAAGTCACCGCCAGGATGCTAGCCAGACCTCTTGCCGGTGACCGATTCGATTCCCAGGGACCAGACGCGGGTCACCGCGAGGACCTTCGGGGCGAAGGTCCAGTCTGCGTCACGCCCTGACTGCTGGCGCATGATGCAGCGGAGGGCCTCTTCCCGCTTCCCAGGCTCAGTGATCTCCCGAATGACCCCATAGCCGATGACGCTCTCGTAGAGGAGGCCCCATGAACAGCCGCGTTCGTCGCCCTCCTTGATGGAGGCAGCGCCCTCGACCTCGAAGCAGACGCTTGGATTCGCCTCAATGCACTCGATCTTCTGACCCTCGACGGCGGTGTGGAAGTAAAGAACGCCTGCGCCTGCATCGTACCCGTGGGAGAGCGGGACGATGTACGGTTCATCACCGACGGCGAACGCGACTCGAACGATCTTGGCCTTCGCGAGGATCGCGTCGATTTCGCTACGATCGGTGATCTCACGTTCCGTCTTGCGCATGAGGGGATTGTAGGGGCGAAGGGCCCTCGAGGCCCCACGTGTTGGATCGTGCTCGCTAGCGCACACCCGAAACGGGGAAGAGGCCGCTCCATCTGGCGATCCATTGAGCGAGCAGGCCGCAGATCGGCGGAATGAGCACACAGACCGCCAACCGCAGCACTGCGAATCGCCATCCGATGAACGCGATCTCGAACGGCATTCGCATAGCCGCGACGCCGATTGCCGCGGAGAGGACCATCGTCATCACCGGCCCGATGCCGGCACCGGACGTTAACAGCGAGCCAGCCACCGGCAGTATCGCGTACGGAGCCCCGGGCATGATGGCCCCAGCGCCCCAGCCGATTAGAATGCCGCGGATCCCGCTCGAAGGGCCCAGCGCGGACGAGATCAGATCGTGGGGAATCACGACGCGCAGGAAACCGGCAATCCCGAAGGCGAGCAGAAGCACCGGCCAGACGCTGACGAAGGTGTCCGCGGTGCCTCGGAATCCCGCGGTGAGTCCGGCCGCTCCCTTGGTGATCCATGCCACGGCCACGAGGATCGCGAAGACCCCGAGCATGACAACGGTGTTGACATTCATGCGAAACACCCTCCGTTCTCTATCGCAACGACTCCACCCGTCCGTCCCGCTTGACCTCGAAGGTCTGAGACCTGATCGTGCATGCGTCGAGGCGGTCCTTGTCGACCGCGACTCCGATTCCTGGCCCCGTGGGAACGGAGATCGTGCCGTCGGGATTCAGCGTGAAGGGAGGATCGACAAGGTCTTCCTCGTAGTAGCGGGCGCTCTCCGAGATGTCCCCTGGCAGCCTGAAGTTCGGGAGCGTGGAAAGGGCTACGTTGTGTGCCCGGCCGATCCCCGTCTCCAGGAGTCCCCCGCACCAGACCGCCAGCCCATGCTCTTGGCAGAGATCGTGGATCCGCTTCGCTTGATGAAGGCCACCGACGCGGGCGGGTTTGATGTTGATGATCCGACAGCTTTCAAGCTCGATCGCCCATCTCGCGTGCTCCGGCGTGATGATGCTCTCATCCAGACAGAGCGCAGTCTCGATCATCGCCTGCAGCCGGGCGTGGTCGAGAAGGTCGTAGTAGCCCAGCGGCTGCTCGATCATCATTAAGTCAAACGCGTCCAGTGCCGCGAGTGACGATGCATCGTCGAGCGAATAGGCCGAATTGGCATCGAGCATCAGGCGCGCGTCGGGGAAGGTCTGACGAACGGCCTTCACGACGTCTATGTCCCAGCCGGGCTTGATCTTGATCTTGATGCGGCAGTACCCCTGGTCGAGGAATCGGCCGATCCGATCGAGGAGCGCGTCGACCGTGGGCTGAATTCCCACGCTGACGCCGCTCTCGATCCGCTCACGCTCTCCGCCGAGGAAGCGGGCCAACGGCTCGCCAGCCTTCTTGGCGAACAGATCCCAGACTGCCTCCTCCAGTCCGGTCTTGGCCATGTTGTGGCCGCGCACAGGGGCGAAGCGCTCGGTGACCTCGGTCGGGGTTTCGATATCCTGCCCCACCATGAGCGGCACGAGGAAGTCGCGCTGCACGTGCCAGCAGGTCTCCACCGTCTCGTACGAGTACCAGGGGCCGAGGCCGGCGGCCGACTCGCCGTATCCCACCAACCCCTCTCCGAACGCCGTGACGATGATCACGCGCCGTTCCGTCTCCCGACCGAAACTGGTCTCGAACGGATGGACAAGCGGTAGCCCGACCTCTCTCAGTTCGATCCTCTCGATGCGCATCAGTCGACCTCGAATCCCTTCTGAAGTACGTAGTAGCTGCGTCGAATCCCCTCCGCGGCGCCCTCGACCAGACTCACCTCGCTCACGAAGTCGGTGACCGTGTGGCCTGCAGAGAGGCAGTCCTCGAAGATCGCACGCGTGTGCGTTCGCCAACGTCGCGCCAGGTCCATGTCTCTCGACTTGGTCGACTGAATGCTCGCTGGGATCTCGACCAACGCGACTTGCGACATCGGCGAAGAGTACGTCGAAGAGGGCTGTGCCAGACCGTCAGAACCGATCTCTGCCGGATTGAGGAGGACGCCCCCGCGTTCGAGGACTTCGGAGATCGAGGGTCGGGGACACTTCCCTCCCAGCCGCTCTGCCACACGGGCGCTCGCGATCGGCCATTCGAGCTGGAAGCGGTCGGACCCGAGCCCCGCATTCAATCCGTCCTCCATCTCTCCGTACAGATCGCGAACGTATGCACTACAGATTCCTCCGAGCTTGCGGATGTTGAGGGCCGCGTTGAGGCTCTCCAGGGGATCGTAGGTCCACGTAACCAGGTCGAGCTCTTGCGCCAGCGCGTGCTCCCGCTGGGCGAGCTTCAGTCTCTGCCCGACGCCGCGCCCTCGCCAATCCTCCCTGACGCCCATCATGTGCGAGCAGTGCTTCAGCTTCCCCGTCAAAGGATCGGACAC
>JBARQW010000222.1:0-17331 GCA_049643905.1 Bipolaricaulia bacterium | reverse complement strand
GCGCTGAGCTCCGGCCAGGCGCAGTGGATCTCGTCGCTCAGCGGGACGGGACGGCCGGTCTTCTCGTCGAGGAAGACGACAGTGACTTCAGCATTCACGCAAACCTCGTCCGACGAGGCGAAGCGGGCTTCGTGTTCGATCACGATCTTGCGGCGGCCGGCGCTCGCTACATCTACACTGACGTAGAGGACATCGCCGGCGCTCGCAGGACGGCGGTAGGAGATCGCCAGTCGGACGACGACGGGGAAGATCCCATGAGCCTTGAAGAAGGCGGTATCGAGTCCGCGCTCCTCAAAGAGCGCCCAGCGCGCCTCCTCCAGGAACTCCAGATAGCGGGCGTTGTTCACGTGCCCAAAGCGATCCTCGTGATAGCCGCGAACCTTGATCTGCGTTGTCATGTGACCGGATCTCCTTCGGGACGGCCCTACAGGAAGCGCTTCATCGCTTCGATCACGTCGGCCTCGCGATCGAGGTAGCAATAGTGGCTGGTGTCCTCGTACTCGACGATCACGATGTCAGCGATCTCCGCGCGGGCACTCTCAACGCACCGTCTTTTGAATCGAGCGTTCACCTGTTCGATGTGTTCCTTCATCGCTCGACGGAGCTCCTCGCTCGCGCCGTCGGGGAGTGACCAGTTCTCGTCCTGGAAGGCGTAGAACGCGAGAACCGGACAGCGGATGGCGGCATAGTCGGGCCGGAATGCGTTCTGTCCCTCGAACAGCTTTCTCGCTGTCTCGGGCCGGATCCGGTCGCGGAAGCGGCCGTCGGAAGTCTGTTCGAGACTGTGTGCCCACAGCGCGTCCCAACGGAGCGAGCGAAGGCGGCGATAGGCCGAATAGCGGGCCACGAAGTCCTCGCAGTAGGCGGCGACCGATTCGAACGTCTCGGGCGGAGGGTCGCTCGGCGGGAGTGGATTCTCGGCGAAGAGAGCCGCGTCTTCCTCGTTCATCCGGTAGAGCGAGTCGAGGAAGACGAGCTTCTCGACTCGATCGGGATGGGCGGCTGCCAGTTGACACATCTCGTGTCCTGCAAACGAGTGGCCGACGAAAGAGGCCTTCTCGATCCCGTGCGCATCGAGGAGGCCGATGATGTCGAGGGCAAGGGTCTGGTTGTCGTATCCCTCATCGGGTTGCTCGGACGCCCCGTGTGCCCGCCTGGTCAGTCCGAGAACGTGGAAGCGATCGACGAATGCCCTTGCCACGGAGGCAAAGAAGTGAGGCGTGTTGGCGTAGCCAGCGAGGAAGACAAGCGCGGATCCACTCCCTCCCCAATCGAGCGTCTGCAACCTGACGCCGTCGACGGAGATGAAGTCGCTCTTCGGTTCGTGAGTCGTCATCAGGAGGCTCCTTTCGGGATAACCAGGGGGAGTCTACAGGTTCGAATGGCCGGCCCCAAGCCGAGTGGATTCCGGGGACGCACTGAGTACTCCGCTCGGAGAAACCCTGTGGATCCTAGGAACCATCGCACGAATCCTTGTATTTCGCCGCTCCGTTCGATAGTCTTCTGCTGTTGCTTGGTAGTTGTGCAGTCGCTTTCAGGGAAGTCCGGTTCATCCCAGAACTCCTCGAGATCGTCTTGTCCCGCTAAGATACCCAGCATAGAGGAGGTTCTACCTATGTCCGACCGCATGACAGGTACAGTCAAGTGGTTCAACGACGACAAGGGCTTCGGCTTCATCGAGCGTGAAGGCGGCGAAGACGTTTTCGTGCACTTTAGCTCGATTCGTGGTGATGGCTTCAAGTCACTGCCGGATGGCCAAAAGGTCGAGTTCGACCTGGGTCAAGGCGAGAAGGGCCCCCAGGCTCTCGATGTTGCATTGATCCAGCAGATCGATTCTGAGTAGAGCGTTGTCCGCGGTGCACGTCCTGTGCACCGCGGATCTTGTTTGTGGGGCGGGTCTTCCATGCCTCCTACGAGCACGCCCCAGCAGATGCCGGATTCGGAGCTTCATCGGGCGGGGCCCCTGGGGCGCTTGCATTGACGGTTGTTTCCGTGCCCTTGGAGATGTAGTCTCTTCGGGCACGAAGATGGTGGTAGCTGCACCATCCTCCCGCCTGCCAAAGTGGCATCTTCGAACGCCGCAGGACACATTGCGATCGACACTCGGCAGAGAATGAGCTACTGAGCACTCAAGACATGGGAACGAGTCTGGAGGGGAGTACTACGAACGTCTTGTTGATCTACCCCGAGGTCCCAGCGACCTTCTGGAGCTTCAAGCGCGCCCTTGGATTCGTCGGCAGGAAGGCCGCATCTCCGCCACTCGGCCTGCTCACGGTTGCCGCGATGCTGCCTCCCGAATGGTCGGTATATCTGGTCGATGCCACGGTGAGGAAGCTAACGGACAAGCACTTGGCATGGGCCGACTATGCTTTTGTCAGCGGCATGACCGTTCAACGAGGGGCCGCACATCAGGTCATTGCACGCTGTAAGCAGGCGGGCGTCACGGTGGTCGCAGGCGGCCCTCTGTTCACTACGGAGCACAGCGAATTCGATGATGTCGATCACTTCGTGCTGAATGAGGCCGAGCTCACGCTCCCTCTGTTCTTGGACGACCTCGAACAGGGATGCGCCAAGCCTCTTTATGCGACGGAGGGGTTCGCGGACATCCGGCAGACCCCCGCCCCACGGTGGGAGCTGGCAGACCTCAAACGCTACGACTCGATGAGCATCCAGTACTCTCGCGGGTGCCCTTATGACTGTGAGTTCTGCAACGTGACGAGTCTGTTCGGACATCGATGGCGCACGAAGACGACCGAGCAGGTGATCACAGAGCTGGACGGCTTGCACGCGGCAGGTTGGCGCAGTGGCGTCTTCTTCGTGGATGACAACCTGATCGGCAACCGACGCGCTCTTAAGGAGGACTTGCTGCCCGCGTTGATCGAGTGGCAGAAGGGGAAGGGCGTCCCTCTTCAAACACAGCTGTCGATCGATCTCGCTGACGACGAGGCCCTGACGAAGATGATGGTCGAAGCCGGGTTCCGCACCGTGTTCATCGGAATCGAGACGCCCGATGAGGAGAGTCTGACCGAGTGTAACAAGCGCCAAAACGTGGGGCGAAGTCTGTCCGATGACGTGAAGCGCCTGCAGCGCGCCGGCCTGGAGGTGCAAGGCGGGTTCATCGTCGGCTTCGATCACGACACGCCGTCTATCTTCCAACGCCAGATCGAGTTCATCCAGAAGAGCGGAATCGTCACAGCGATGGTGGGCCTGCTCCAGGCCCCGCCGGGCACCCGGCTGTACGAGCGCCTGTCGAAAGAGGCGCGATTGCAGAAGCAGGGGTCGGGAGACAACGTCGATGGCACAACGAACATCATCCCCATCATGAACCTCGAGGCGCTGCAGGAGGGCTACGAAACAATTCTGCGAACCATCTACGCTCCGAAGCAGTACTACAAGCGCGTGAGGACGTTCCTGCGCGAGTACAAGGCGCCGGGTGGCCGGCCTTCGCTTAACGCTCGGCAGATCCTCGCGTTCTTCCGGTCTGTCTTCCGCTTGGGAATCGCCGGAAGGGAACGAGTCCAGTACTGGAAGCTCCTTGTGTGGACGCTGTTCCGCCGTCCGAAGCAGTTCCCAATGGCGGTGAAGTTCGCCATCTACGGGTTCCACTTTCGCAAGACGTGCAAACAGCACGTCGCCTCGGGTTAGCCGTCATCAGAGTGTCGTCCGCCTCCCCCGCTGAGAAGCACCTGGCGCCGGCGGCTGCGCTCATGTCGTCCGAACTCCACTAGAGATCGAGGATCGCCGTGAGAACGAGAAGGAGGAGACCGAGTGCCAGCAGCGGCAGGACCTGGGAGACGTCGTCCGAAGTCTCCACGGATGCGTCAAGACCTGCGCTGATGAGGATCTCGCGGGCCTGCACGTCTTCAGACAGGACGCCGCTTCCGACCTCAGACAACGACATGTCCTTCGTTGCCACCCAGATGGCATTCTGGATGGCTTGGACCGATGCCTCGCTGTGCTCGGGCAGCGCGGCGATGACCTTGGCAACGTCTCTGGGCATCCGTCCGCCGATTGTGAACATCGTTGTGCGCGAAGGCATTCCTTTTGTGCGATCAAGGCAGTAGGCCTCAAGGACGTACGTCTTCGTCTCGTCGCACTCGACCTCGATGTCAACTGACGGCTCGAAGTGCAGCTCGGTGATCATCTTCCCTCGGACGCGCCGCACGACCATGTCTTGCTCGCTGGGCACGCTGCTCAGTAGGACGGTACCGGGTTCGACGCGAATCCTCAGGTTGAGATCGACCGTGGGGGTGACGGTCACTTTGATGGAGTCGCCAGAGGCGGCCCCCATGCCGGTGAACTTCAGCCTCACCACGCCGGCTGCGTCGGCTTCGAGTAACTCGTACGTCCGCCAGGCGCAGGATCGCGCGTTCGGCCCCTCCGCTGCCTGCCCGGAAGCGAACATCAGCACGGCACACAGGAGACCTGCGAGCAGGGTAATCGTCGGTCCTTTCATCGCTTTACCTCCGTCGTGCTTGCGTAGCAATGCATCGATTGTATCACCCGCCACCCTTCCGGGGAATGGTCGCCAACACGATCATCATCGAACGGTAAGCGTAGCTGGGGCTCTCGCTCAAGATTGGATGTGCTTCATTAGACGGTGAGCACGCTCGATGGCGACTTGCTCTTTCCTTCCCACATCGCTAGCCTGCGATCGGAGACGCAACGACGAAGGAGGGCGAACGAACGCACGGCTAGGACTTGTCTGTCTGGTCATCCTCGGTCTGGCGTGTGTGATTGCGCACGCTGAAGGCGGTGACGTGGAGATCAAGTGGCACGGCCATGCTATCTTCACGATCGCGTTCAAAGGCGGCCCCACGGTTCTGACCGACCCGTTCGAACCCGGGTTGTGGGACATGACTTATCCGATCGGTCCGATGGACGGGATCGACGTGGTAGCGATCAGCCACGAACACGGGGACCACAACTACGCGCAACTCGCGACGGGAGATCCTCTTGTTCTTCGAGGAGTCTCGACGTCCAGAGTCGTGGTGGACATCGACGACGTTGTCGACGGCATCCGCTTCTATACCGTGGAGACGTGCCACGGGACGGATGTGCCATGCCCGCCGGAAGACGCCAACGCGGTATTTGTGATCGAGGGCAACGGGCTTCGAATCGCCCACCTCGGAGATCTTGGGCACGTGCTCACCGATGCGCAGGCATCGGCGATTGGGATGCTCGATGTCCTGCTGATTCCCGTGGGCGGAGGCGGGGCGACCATCGAAGCGCGCCGCGCGAACGAAGTGATCGCTCAGCTCAAGCCGCTCGTGATCATCGCGATGCACCACGAGACGCCGGACCTCCGATGGGGTATCGAGACCATCGATCGGTTCCTGATCGACAAGACCGTGGTCGAAGTGGGTGAACGAAGCCTCGTCATCAACGCAAACATGCTTCCGGCGGAGCCGACCGTGGTTTGTGCTTCCGTACAAGTAGACGGCCGATCGAACCGGACGCCAGGGGCTGCCAGACCTCTGATATCGGATTCCCGAATCAGGCGCCCCAGCAGGCGAGTCAAGGCTAGGCCTGAGACTCGTAGACCTCAAGAAGCTTGCGATCGAGTGGGCCGATCAGGGTGTCCGCAAGAGCCTCCTCAAGCTTGAGACCGGTCTGGGTCATCGCCGCCTTCGCGTCCTCCTCCGTCTTCCATAAAGCGAATCCCCCGTACTCGTTGGTCTCCTCGTTCATGACAAACGTGATCGACACGAATCCCTTCATCGGCCTCATCCCGACGAGCATCTGGTCGGCCAGTTGCTCCATCTTCCCACGCATGCCTGGCGGCATGGTGAACATCGTCATCGATGCGTACACGATACCTCCCTTGCTTCTTTGGTGCGTTCGTAGGCGACCCTCTCGAATCGCCGGCCTCGGCACGGTTGTGTGCGGATTGAGTTGGGTGGGATGTGTCGTGCATGAAGAGGGCGTCGGCGTGCCTTTTGGCTAGTCTAGCCAGTGCTTCGTCCGCAGCCAAGTCTCCGCGTTTCGGTAGGTTCCGGGGAACAACACTCAAGAGGTGTCCGTGCGCCTTCCCGCACAGCTCTACCCAGCGTTGATCTCCGGCAGAGCGTTGAGAAGCGTGTCAACTCGGGATTACTCAGTAGGTGGACTCTGGGGTCCTCGCAGCTTGACCGCGGGGATGCGATCGTCATAGCATGGCTCCGTCGCAACAGGCTCTCTCTCTTTCTCGTCGCAATGGCCCCCCAACAAGGAGGTGCAAGATGCTCTCCCGAAAGGCTGGTCGTGTCTTCGGAGTCGGTCTCGGAATCGCGTCGATCGTGGCTCTCCTCGTCGGGTCCGTCTGCCTACCGGTGGCGGGCTACCGAGTGATTGAGGAGATGGAGCAGTACGTCAGCGGGCAGAAGGCGACCATCAAGGGTCGCCCGACGTGGAAGCAGGGAACGACCATCCACGTGTACATCCCCAACGATCCGGAGGGGAAGGGCGCCGAACAGGAGGTCCAGGCGGCATGCAAGGCCCTGGAAGAGAAGCTCCGCAGTGAGACGAACGCGAACCTGACGTTCGAGTACCACGTCGGTGAAGCAGCTCCGCAGGTGGAGAATCCTCCTCCGTACGTCGTCGAGGTCCATTGGTCCGATGAGGAGACGACCGACGAACCGGGAAGCGCCTCCCCCGTTACCGACATCGAGCCTACGGGCAACCCGAACGAGTACAGGCGCACGAGCGAGGTCAAGCGGGGAGACATCTACATCAACCGAAACCAGGGGGGCCGGCCGTACGCCCTCAACTCGATCTACAACATCGCGCTACACGAGTTCGCCCACATCCTCGGGCTCGATCACAAGACGCCGGATCAGGACTCCGTGGTCATGGACCCGACCGGGGTCGACGATCCGGAGAAGAAGCTCCCGGTGAAGGATGACGACAGCCGTGGTCTCCAGGATCTGTACGGCCGAAACCCCGACAGCGGGGTTCCTGCAGAGCCGCCGGAAGAGGAAGATGACGAGGATGAGGGCGGCGAGCCTGCAGGAACCGAGTGCTGCACGTTCGAGTGCGGAGGGGCGTTCGGCTGCGCCATGGTCAGCTCGAAGTTCGAGTGCGACATGCTCAACGGCACCCTCGCGCCGGGCACTTGCGAGGGAACTAGCGAGGCAGAGCAGGATCAAGGCGTCTACGGCCGCTGCAATGGAGGTGTCGATCCCTTCTGTGAGGAGTGTCGTTCGGATCTTGGGCGTTCGCACTACGTGGCGGCGCCGGGAGCGATCCCGCCTGGAAGCCAAGTTTCTTTCTCCCTTGTTGTGGCGAACGATGGGGAAATGCTGACGAGGTTCCTTGTGACGGTTCGGGAGTCCCCGTGGCTGAGCGATCCGACGATTGAGCTAAGCACCGGATTCGCTCCCGGAAGCGAGCCGTTCGACGCGCCGCCGGCGGTCAAGAGCTGCATCGCGCCCGAAGAAGAAGTCACCGTCACTTACAGCGCGACGTTAAGCGATGAGGTCCCGCCCGGTGAGGCCGTGACCAGCACGTTGATCCTAGAGGACGTGATCCAGCGCGAGTCGTACGTGTACGTCGCGAGTGTCTACTCCTCCGAAGAGGACTACACGTCCGACATCCCCGAGGACGTCCAGGACTGCGCTCGGGAGCTCGCGTGGGCGTCCGGGAGCCGCCACCGGACGCACAGTGACGAGCGTTGGAGCGTACGAGAGAACGTACCGCGCGAGATGTGCGATGTCTGCGGGGCTCCGATGTGCGTCGTCTGCATGGAGTACGACCTCGAAAGCTACGACTGGCGGCCCGGAGTCAAGTCTTCTCAACGAAGCTGCGTGAGGAAGGTGGAGAACTACCTTCGCACCGCGACGGACGAGGAAACCGAGATTCTCGCGGCCATCTACTGGACGAGCTACTGGGACGGACGCCACAACCGAGATCGGCCGTAGCGCCTTCTCTGCAGGCAGGCTCCTTCTTGCTCGGTTGGCTCAGGCTGAGTGGAGTGAGGGTTCCATCCGACGAAGCTTGCGGATCTGGAGGATCAGGAGCGGCAAGACCACCATCGCCGAGACGAAGTCGGCAATCGGGAACGCCATCCAAACGCCCGTGGTCTTGAAGGCGGAGGACAAGATCAAGACGCCGGGGATGATGAGGACCACGTCTCGCAGCAGGGAGACGGCAAGCGCTCTACGGGCGAAGCCCAGCGCTTGGTAGAGGCCTCCGACGACCGCTTGGAGTGCAAGGAGCGGAAGCACGATCACGATGATCCGAAGCGCCCTGGCCCCCTGTGAGAGAAGCAGCGGATCCGAGCTGAACACGGATAGGAATCCTCTAGGGATGAGCAGGAACAGCACCCAGAAGATGCCGGCCATCGTCATCGCCGAGACCAGCGCGTAGCGAATCGCAGCGAGCACACGCCCGTAGTTCTTCGCCCCGTAGTTGTAGCCATAGATCGGCTGCGTCCCGTCGACGACGCCGAAGACAGGCATCCTCGAGAACATGACGATTCGGTTGACGACGCTGAAGATCGCGATCGGGAGGCCTCCGCCAACAGCTCCCAGAGCGCGGTTGATGACGACCGTCGAGACACTCGCAGCGAAGATGCCGAGGAACGAAGCGGCCCCGACACTGAGAATCGCCCCCGCCGTCCGAGCGCTCAGCACGAAACACCGAAGGCCGAGGAGGACGCCCGACTTCCTTCTCAGCATGTTGTAGACGTAGTAAGCGAGTCCTACGCCGGCGGAGATCACGGTCGCCCACGCGGCGCCGGCCACTCCCATGCGCAGACCGAAAATGAAGATCGGGTCAAGTCCGATGTTCAGCACTCCGCCGACGATCAGCGGCAGTGTTGCCCGTGCGGCTTGCCCCTGTGCGCGAACCGTGGCCGAGAAGATCGATGCCATGACGAGCGTGAACGCCCCAACGACGATCACTGAGATGTAGGAGAGCGCGTGGGGCAGAATCTCGGCGGTGGCGCCGGCGAATTTCGCCAGGCGGACCCGATACAGGAATCCGACGATGGCTATTAACACGCTGACGATCACGCCGAGGGTGATCGTGTTGCCGAGCGTCTTCCGTGCCAGCGCCTTGTCCTTCTGCCCGAGGGCGCGCGACAGAAGGGATGCGCCCCCGACGCCTACAAGTTGCCCGATCCCGATGATCAAGAGGAGAATCGGGAAGGCGACGCCGATCCCGGCGATGGCCAAGGTCCCTGCGCCGTGCCCGACGAAGATCGCATCAACGATGTTGTAGAAGGCGAGCACCCCGAGGGAGACGACAGAGGGCGTGGCGAGGCGGAAGATCAGCTTGCCGATCGGCTCCGTCCCCAGTGCCTTCGTGCGATCTGTCATCCCAATCATGCCCCTCTAGCGCGGTTTGGCGCACTCCGGCGAGCTGGAGCAGTAAATGGTCCGGGTGAGCCAATGCGACACCTCGATTCACGGACGTGTCGCGCCAGTCGCCCGGTTCCCCTCAGGCTGCGCTTCGCCCATTATGAGGATTCGAGCCCTTCCAAGCGAGGTCGGATGTCACTGAAGTCGTGGGCAGAGCTGGGTCCTGGTTCCCGATTTCGGGGAACACACACCGTGCCTCCTGCTTCGGTGGTGCTTATGTTTCCCGATCCTTGATCATGGCAGGAGAGGAATCGAGAGAGAGGCTCAAGGCCCTTCGCGCAACAGCACCCAAAGAGCCCACATCCTGGAGGAATCCAATCCTCAGAAGGCCGTATTTAACAGCCTTCCGGAATCATCCTTCGCTGAGGCATCCACCAGATCGCACTGATTGCCCGTGGTCGGATCTCGTGTCAAGGTACAGTCCGAGTATAGACCATCAGAGGGGGGGCCGATGACTAGGAGAACTCTCAGCGTGTCCTTCGTGTTGACGATCCTGGTGATGTTGGGACTGCCAGCATCCTCCGGACCCTCCGTACAACCCCGACCTCGACCTCAAGCCGCGCCCGCCGCAGCGTCTAGGCTCCTACTCACGGATTCCGAGAGGGCGTCCGAGCAAGATGTGTCCCGGTTTCTTCTCCCCCGCGAGCAGGGGGAGCATGGCTGAGATTGCAGTGCGTTATACACAAGAGAGTTGACTAGCCGACAAGCTCCGCTCTAAACTGACCTGAATCGGGGGAACCCGTCCGGGTCTCTCCGAAGTTCGTTGCGTGTCGCGAAGGTTCGATCAGGACGGGGCAGCCCTTGGAACAAGTTCCGTGAAAGGCAACAAGCTCCAAAGGAGAACGGGTCATGCAGATCGGAGACATCGTTCTGGGCCTCGCAACCGGTGTCGGGATCGACCTGTCCCCGGACGGTACGACGGCATACTACGTCGAGTGGTCAGTCGGTGAGCTGTGCAGGGTAGACACCGAAACGGGCAACGTGACCACGGTGCAGACGGAACTGCAGCACCCTGAAGACGTCGCCCTTGACTGGGACACAGGCGAGATCTTCGTCTCCGAACGCCAAGGCACGATCAGGCGGATCCGGCCCGGGGAGACGGCGGAAACCCTCGTCAAGGTCGGAGGCGCGCCCCAGCAGCTTGTCCTCGTGAAGGAGTCGGGGAGGAGGTCGCTGTTCACGGTCTGCTTCGACTCCGGGGATCTGATCTCGATTGATGTGGACTCGAAAGCAACCACGACGATCGCTGGGGGGCTGGGGCACCCGGTCGGCCTCGCCGTGGACGCCGCGCGGAAGCTCGCCTTCGTGACCGAGCAGGACAGCTCGTCATTGACGAAGATCGACCTTACTGCAGGTTTCAGTGAGGTGCTTCACGGCGGCCTCATCTCGCCCTTCTTCCTGGCGTGGGACAAGACGGGGCAGGGTCTGTTCTGCGTCCAACGAGATCCAGCCAACAGCCTGGTCAAGCTGAACCTGGGACCACCCGTGACGCTTGAAACCGTGGCGACGGGACTCGCATGGCGCCCGTCCGGAGTGGCTCTGCAGGCCGACGACACGAAGATCTACATCTGCGCTGATGGCAAGCTGCAGGTACTCTCCGCGGAACCGGTCGCATCCGTTTCCTCCGAAGCCCCGCCGTTCGAGATCCACAGCATCGAGCTCAACTACGCCGGAAGTGAGGCGATCCCACTCAAACGCCACGTCTTCGGCGGTCCCGTCCCTGCGATTCCGGACGACGTGAAGTTGGCGTACGAGGGCAGCACTCCAATTCCGCTCGAAGATCACGACAGCGACACCCTCATCCCCACACCGGAGTTCGTCAAGGACGCGCGAAGCGAGCCTGCGGCCTACGTGGTGGGCACCTGCCCCAGGGTCAGGGTCGTGTTCCGTAAGCTGCCGGAGTACGCGGGCGGAGTCTTCGCGATCGGCGCAACCGGCAATCTGGGCGGAGTGCGCCGGAAGCGTACCTCGGTGACGTTCCAGGCGTCGGGACTGAGCAATCCGGTTGAATTCGAGCTGATGTGGCCATTGCCTCAGAGCGTGGGCAAGCCCACGGTGTCGCTGGAGTGGTTCGCGCGAAGCGCGCGGGACTCGACAACACCGATCTCCATCGGATCCACCGATCACAAGGTCTACCTGACCGTGGATCGCCCGGTCGAACCATGGGCAAACGAAACTCCGTGGGTCGATGCACTCGAATTGGCCTGCGAGTGGGGGGCCGGTGCAACCACCAAGGACACGGCCGCAACGGCCATCACCAGAGGATTGAACGGCAACGGATACCTTCGCTACCACGGTGTGACGACGTTCGGATCGGCGACGTACCTGCTCTCCAGCTTCCTCTCGCTGGTCCGCACCAAGACCGTGTTCTACCTGAACTGCACGGATTGCGCCGATGCGGTCGTCACGCTCGCAAACCTGCTCGGGTGCGACCTGCATGCAGGCCGAATGTTCGACCTGAGAACACGGAAGTTCCTGGAGCTGAGCGGAGACCCGGCGGACGATGCAGACTGGGTGTGGTACGACTGGAGCTATCACGAGATTGCATGGCTGCCCAGCATTGGACCGCAGGCGGACGTATACGACGGCTGTCTGCAACTCGACACAGACAGAAACGACGCGGACACGATCCACGTCCCACATCTTCCGGTGAAGATGGAGTTCAGCAGCTACAGGGACCGCTTGGTCGACAGAGGTCCCTGCACCCTTGCTAGCACCAACTTGCGGCGAGACGTAGCATAGGAGCGGATCATGCACGAGGATCTCAAGAAGCGATACGACTACGGTTCCTGGGGCAAGCGTCGGCCCGAAGCCGTGCCCGTGTTGCTTCAAGGCTTCAAGCCGTGGCGCAAGGACTGCCTGGATTGGAGCCGAGAGGGCCGTCTCCAGCTGAGGGAGACCGCCCAGTGGCAGCTCAGGAGAAGCATGTGGGTCCCCCCGAAGGAGCCGGATCAGCGGGTTCTCATTGAGGTTCGAGAGACCGACTCGGCCGCCGCCTCGCGGGAGTGTCTGCTCGACATCCTGGCTCAGAATGAGCTCGCCCGCCTGCCGGAAGGGCCGGAGGACATCGGCGACGTATGTTTCGTGCACCCGGAGGGCCATACGCCCGCAATCTTCTGGACCGCTGGGAACCTGTGCGTAAGCGTGCTGAGCATTGGCCTCGCACCCGTGCCGGTGTTCGATTGGGCGCGGCGACTTCACGATCGCACGACGAACAAGCCGAAGGCGAACACGTTCGAGGTGTCCATGAAGCCGGCGAAGGGTCGCCTGTCGGTCGAGGAGGAGAAGGCGGTGGAGATTGCCTGGCCGACCACGCTGAGCGACGAAGGTTTCTACCAGTTCTTCTCGGAGCAAGCAGATCTGCGCCTGAAGAATGGCGAGCTCCGCATCTACGCTCCGAACGAGGGTCCGGTTGCGGTGGAAGCGTTCATCGTGGAGCCGGACCGACCGCCTCTGGCGGGCCGCCTTGAGCTATCCGCAAAGAAGATTCCTCGGTAGCCCCTGCCCCATCGAGCCCGTCTTGGCTTGACTCTCGTCAGTACTGGGTCGGACCGTCGTAGAAGCCGACGGCCTTCAGCCAGGCCTTGGTCGGGTACCCCATGTGCTCCATGACCTTCTCGGGTTGTGTGTCAGTTCCTGCCTCGGTGTGGCAACCGTCGTTGTACTTGACGACCAGTGACTTGGCGAGCTCCCACCAGGCCGCGAGTGTCTTCTTCATGATCTCTTCGCAGGCTGCGTAGAGATCAGCGGGCGACGGGTCCTCCGAACCGCCTGCAAGCCGCTGCAGGGCATTGATCCGGTCGTAGGCAGCGTCCTCCTGTTCCCGTTGCTTCAAGCGGATGTCCTGGATCATGAACGCGTAGCGCATCGTGGCGTAGTTGGCGACGTAGTTGAACGCCCACCAGGCGCTGTCGGATTCAAACTCGAACTCCGTCAGCTTCATCGTCTTCATCGGCCTCGGCAGATCCCGCACGCCGACGAAGAAAGGCATCAAGCAGTTCGCGGCAGGGCGATCGAGTCCAACCCAGCTGACACCGCCGATGGCATCCGGCAGATCGTCCCGAGCCTGATTGATCCACATCATCCCGGAACGGAAGATCGAAATCGCTCGTTCCCACGCCCCCTCGGGATGGAAGTGGGCGAGGTTCCAGGACGTCTTCTCGGTCAAGACGGAGTTGTCATCGTCGCCGAGACCGCGGTCGACGTTTCCCTCGTAGCGTGTCGGATCCCCGTACGGCCCTGCACCAACCCCCTTTGTCAGGTCGAGCTCCGTTCCCTCGTAGTGATCGCGGTAGACGTCGATGACGTCGGCAACGCTCAGCTTCCGCTTCGGCGTCGCAGAGAACGGGTACGCGCGGGTGTACCCGCTGCCGACCCACGCCGGGAGGTTCAATTCAGGGGCGACCTTGGAGAGCGCTCGCCAGACACGTCGAAGGGAGTAGTACGGATGCCCGTACTCCCCCCAACTGACGGCCTTCAGCCAGTCGAGCGGCTTGCCTCTCTTCGGCGACCACCAACCCTTCTCCTCGCAGACGCGGAAGAGGTTCTCGGAGCACATGAAGTCATCCGACTCGGGATCCACGTCGCGAATGCGGAACTGATTGGCGGCGACGAAGTAGTCGGCATCCGGGACCCGTTGCGCGACCCAGATCCCATCTTGCCCGTACTCCTCGTCCTCGTCGTAGCCGCACATCTCCATTACCCACCCTTCCGTCTTGTCGCCCACGAGAAGCGTTTCCCCGGTTCCGTAGAGGCCGTGATCCTTGATCAGATTCCCCATGAGCGTGATCGCTTCGACAGCCGTGACGCATCGCTCCAGGGCCACGCGAGAGAGTTCAGCGGCGTAGAAGATTCGCCGATCCGGTTTCGGAGTAGGATGCACCTTCGCGCCGCACGTGCACTCGCCGATCATCAGCTGGCGTTCGTTCATCACGCCGTAGTTGGAGTCGAAGTACGCGAAGGTGTGATCGACTTGGTCGATCTTCCCGAGGGGAATGGAGTCCGGGTAATCCTTGGTGTCGTAGTCGGGGCCGCGAGAGGTTCCAACGTACCGCCGAAGCTCGGTGCTGTTGTAGCGGGGATCGTGTCCGATGCTGCAATCATCGTAGTAGACGGGCCGCTTCGCGCTCGTCGGCCAGTCGGCCGCAGGAACGAACGCCAAACGCTCGTCGGCGACATCATCATCGGAGTGAGACACGATGACCGATCCGTCGACCGTCGCCTCTCTCCCAACGATCATTGTCGTGCACGCGGGGAGACAGCGCCTCACGCGGCTCCCTCGATTCATCTGGGTTCCCATCGCACCCTCCTAACCGCCCAGTCCGTCAATCGGGAACGGATCGGGATAGATGAAGTCGACGAAGCCGAGGGCGGCGAGCGCCATACCGTACAGCTTCTCGATGACCAGAGACGTCACCGCGAATTCCATGTCGCCTTGCCGGCGCAGATTTCTGATGTCCAGCTCGTGACGTAGCGACTTCGACAACTGATCGATGGCGTCCTGGCGAGCCTGTTCCTCACTTACCGTCTGGCGCTCATAGATCCGCTCGTACTCCGCCGCGAACCCACCGATGAAGCGGCCGGTGTCGTCGACCGCCCAGACTCGCCCCACGCCTGCCGCCACGGTGTCGCCCTTTAGTCCCCCGGCTTTCGCCAGGATGGCCTCGAGGACCGAGCCGTGATGGAAGTACTCCCGCACGTCTTCGATCCTCACTGCACGCGACTCCGGCGGGAGGACCGACGTGTAGTAGACGACGTTGAAGTTCTCGATCCCGGCTGCTTGGAGGGCGAGGTCGTAGGAGAACGTCTCGTACGGATCCGGCGGAATCCCTTCGTCCGATTGACCGGTCCCCGTCGTCACGAAGTAGGCCGTCGGGATTCTGGGTCCAAACCGCGATTCAGCGACCGACGGCAACGCCAACAAGCAGAACAGCGCAACAAACAACAGTCCTTTCACGGCTTTCACTTGCTATGCCTCCTTGGGGGTCTGGTTCTGTCCCGAACGCTCTGACACCGGAGCCGCCACATGGCTGCTGCCGATCCAGCAGAAGATCAGGCTATCGACATCCTTCCGCGCGTTCATCCTGCGCGAAGACTAGGATAAAGCGTTAATGGTGTCAATTCTTGTCTTTACGCATTACTCTCTCATCTGTCTGGTGGTATTCCCGTTTGCGAATACCCAACCCGAGGAGGCACGGCCCACTTCTTCGAACGAGCGATTCAAGCAAGAGGAGACGGAACCAGCCGTGGTCTCGGACCGACCATCGTGCGACGATTCATCGAGGCGCATGACGGCCACGTCTGGGCGAGAGCACGCTGGGCATGGGGAGAGACTTCTGCAGCGCGCTTCCGGGAAGTGCTGGCGAGCCGCGAAGCGATTGGCTACGAGCGGGTGGCAACGATCATGCCGGTGGCGATCATGACGCTCCCGGCCGCGCGGTTGAGTCTTCGCATTCCCTTTCGACTACTGAACAAACCCCGCGCCACGGTCGCCAGCAGAGCGTAGACCGTGAGTACCGTCGAGAGAATCGCGACGACGATCGACACGAGGACGATCGTGTCCGTCATCGTGAAGCGCGACAAGTCGAAGAACGCCGGAAGGAATCCGCCGTAGAACAGAATCGCCTTCGGGTTCGACAACGTCGTCACGAGCCCGCCGGCGAAGCCGTCGAACAGAGACCGACCACGGATGCCGGCGCTTGCGGTCGCGAGCGAGGGCTCCCGGACCCACAGCTTGACTCCGAGCCAAACCAGGTACGCACCGCCGAGAATCCGCACGATGATGAAGAACTCGCCGAGCGATCGCGCGACCGTCGACAGCGCAAAGACCGCAAGAAGGGCATAGATGATGTCGCCGACGACGATGCCGCAGACGACGCCGATCCCTGGCCGGAATCCGCCCGCGAGCGACCGAGCGACGGTCGCGAAGACGCCGGGGCCAGGGACCGCTGCTTGGACGAGCATCGCCAGGGCAAATGCGAGTGCCACGGAGAGCGTCATCGTCTTGTCGCCTCCAATCGGTCTTCGGCGCGGGATTCTACATCGCTCGGGCAGCCGCTGCACTTCGTCGCGCCGATTCGCCATAGGTCGTTGAAACGACATTCGTTTGACGTTCGTGAGCCGTTCCGAGATGCTGTTTAGGTGCTCCGAAGGAGGGTGTTGTGCTGCGGGAAATCGCCGACGTGATCGATCTGCTTGACGACCCACGCGTCGACGGCGCCGCGGTCGAACGCTTCCTTCACGCAACGGGACTGGACGATGTCCGCGTCGAGCGCGTCGAAGGCGAGCGAGGATCCACAGACTTCGTGCGCGCGATGATTCCATCTGACAGTGGTGGCGGGCCGACGCTCGGAATCATCGGTCGGCTCGGAGGGATCGGTGCACGCCCAGAACGGCTCGGCCTTGTGTCCGACGCCGACGGCGCCATCGTTGCCCTGGCGTGTGCGGCGAAGCTCGCCAAGATGGCGGCGCGTGGGGACCGGCTATCGGGAAGCGTGATCGTGGCAACGCACATCTCGCCGCGATCTCCGATCATCCCGCACGAGCCTGCACCGTTCATGGGCGCTCCGGTCGACATGGGGATCATGAATCGCCACGACGTGGATCCGGCGATGGACGCGATTCTCTCAGTCGACGCGACGAAAGGGAACTGGATCCTCAACCACCGGGGTTTTGCGATCACACCGACCGTCAAAGAAGGCTACATCCTCCCTGTCAGCCCGGATCTACTCGAGATCGCGAGACACGTCGCGGGGCAGCCGCCGGCAGTTCTGCCGATCACGACCCAGGACGTTACGCCGTACGCGGCGGGGTTCTATCACGTCAACAGCATTCTGCAGCCAGCGACGGCGACCTCGGCTCCCGTCGTCGGTGTCGCGACCACGGCGTCGACGCCGATTCCGGGGAGTGCCACGGGGGCGAACGATCCGGTGATCCTCGAGCAGGCGGCCCGCTTCTGCGTGGCCGTCGCAACAGCGTTCACGGCCGAGCG
>JBARQW010000221.1:0-3458 GCA_049643905.1 Bipolaricaulia bacterium | reverse complement strand
CTCTCGAATCGACGGGTGCTGAGTTTTTCGTCCTATCACTGCTCCTGACGCAGGGGATCGAGGCGTACAAGTCGTACGTCAATCAGCCGGGATACGATCTCGTGGCTGTCTACCGTGCCACTGGGCGCACTTGCCGAATCCAGGTGAAGTGCCGAACTGCCAAGAAAGCGCCGAAGCAGTTCCTCATTGACAACCTTGGCTCAGACGTTGTTGTCCACGTGCGGTTGAATCGCGTGGCCGAGGGTGAAGCTTGGAGTCACACGTCTCCTGACGTCTGGGTCCTGCCGATTCAGGTTGTCGAACGAGCCGCTGATCCGAGGTCGAAGCTCGGCAAGGTCAGACTCTCCCAGATCGGCGACCTGGAAGCGTATCGCGATGCTTGGCACGTGATACGCGCCCATCTGGAGAATCGGTCGACGACATGAGCGCTGGAACGCTTCAGAGCAGGAATCTCGGTCGATGGTTCGAGCAGTTGTGCCGGATTCGACACGACAGTCTGCGCGGAACCTCCGTCTCAACAAGCACGAGAATCGCATCAGGAAGACTGCCTCACGAGGGCGGCGTCTACGCATTGTGGTGGACGGGTCCGCAGATCCTGCGGGATCAGGCGATTCGATCGATTGCCCTGCACGGGCCCGCCGGCCCAGCAGTGATGATTAGAGTTCCCCGCTGGCCCAATACGCGGCTCAGCCGGCCCACACTCCGCTTTAGACGGCCGTCGGGAAGGCGAGAGTCTGTAGAGGGATGGGATCTCCTGGACACGAGACAGTAATGTAATCATACTGTCAGAAGCAATATGGCTTATCAGAAGGAGGACGCGACATGACGCAATCGCTGGCAGTCGCATTCTCGGCCTTGGCGGCCGCAATGGCGGCGACGGGGTCGTTCTTCTCGATTCTCCTACGCCGTCGGCAGATGAAGGCCGAGGCGGAGACAGACAACATCCGTGAAGAGCAGCGCAGGATTCTCTCCGAAATGGAGGAATTCGGACGACGCTTCTCGCAGCATGGGGCGGCGTTGATTCCTCAATTCGGATACATGAGTCGTGGTCCAGACGATGGGGACATGGTCAACACGTCGCTCTTCGACGCGAGGCGAGCGCACTTCTCTCAAGAGAAGGAGATCCTAGCCGAGCGGGTGGTTGAGAAGGTGGCGAGCCTCATCGATCCAGACTTGAGTTCGAGCCGGAAGGCCAAGAAGCTTGGCGTAATCCTCTTCCTGGACTCGGGATCGACAGTATTCCCTGTCTTCAAGAAACTGTGTCTGCATCCGTCGTTTCGATCCGAACGGGCGAACGCGCAGCGGTTGAAGTTGGTGACCAATAACCTCCCGGGCGTGGCCGATCTGCTTCGATATGGGAAGACAGGACGGCGCCGGCAGGCACGGACGATCTTCGACTGCCGCATCCTGAGCGGATTCGCCAACTCAGCGTACGGCGCGTCGCTCAACGACGGAACGGCAGTCGACTTGGAGACAGCCATCGAGGAAGCGAGAGCCAGTTTGGCGATGAACCACGTTGGTGATGTAGAAGTGATTGCCGTGACGACAGGGAACTATGTCAGCGTGCCAGATGGTGTTCTTGCACGGGACCCGAACCATGTGAGAACGAAGAGCACATCACTGGAGCACTGTGGCAAGGCGTATGTCCTGGCGCCTCTGGGTAAGCTCATGCCCTTCTCATGCGCTGAGCTGAATCGCCGGCTTGAGTTGAGGGATGGATCCGAGCAGTACCAGAAACTCGGAGCGTGGACAACTCACAAGCAGAAACTCACCGTGCTCGTTACAGTTCGACCGCCCGGATATCCATGCGGAATCGAGCCTGCTTCACTGAGCACCCATCTGGTTCGAGTGCAGGCTGAGATTAGGGAGGCGTTTGGGAAAGAGCAGATTGAGGAGATCCTCTTCGACCCGCACGATGATCCGACGGTGCGTTTTCAAATCGCGGTGATGGGCGCGCCGAGAACGCTGCGCGAGTACGAGTTTCCTCACCGCGATCTCCGGGAGCGGCTCTGCAACGAAGTCCCATATGGAGCTGAGCCCGTGTGAGCTGATACTCGGGGAGATCTGGCCGCGACGGCTTGACAGCTACACCTCCCCAATTCTCAGTTGTATGCGGTCATGGAGGTTAGAGATCTTGATTCTTAGGGTCTTGCAGTGACGCGCAGTTCGCGAGAGCTGGGTCGGGCCTTGCATTGCAGCATTAGGGCCTAGCAGATCCTGCACGCCTCAGACTGCGAGGACTGCAAGAGGCTCGACATCCTCAATGCTCCTCGCCCAAGAGCGACGAGGGTGGCCTCAACGCCGCTACAGGCGCGCCGTGGTTCGCCGCTACGTGCGCTCCGGCAGCGCTATCCTTCATTGGCGACGGGGACGCATCGTGTAGAATGGGAGCCTGAGAAGGAGGGATGGGCATGGCGAGTGAGATCATCTTCCTCGTCGAGGAGTCGCCGGAGGGCGGATACGAGGCAAGGGCCGTCGGGCATTCCGTGTTCACCGAGGCGGAGACTCTGGACCAGCTGAAGCGCAGGATCCAGGACGCGGTCCGCTGCCACTTCGATCCCGACGAAAGGCCGGCGCTCATCCGACTTCACCAAGTTCGCGACGAGGTCATTGCAGCATGAAGCTCCCTCGGGACATCGGTGGGGAGGATCTCGCCGATCTCCTGTCGAAGTACGGCTACGAGATCAACCGCCAGACGGGAAGCCATCTCCGATTGAGGTCGTCCATTGGTGAGGGAGTACACAATCTGACCATTCCCAACCACAAGCCGCTCAAGGTCGGGACGTTGAGCGCTGTGCTTTCCGATGTCGCCCAGTACCTGGGAATAGACAAGCAGGAGTTCATCCGCCGTCTCTTCGAGTCGTAGGCGTTCCCGCCGACCAACGTGAGGAATGACGCCCTGTGTGGGAAGCAGGGGTCGGGTCTTGCATTGCTGCACTAGGACCTTGGCTGCTCGCCGGTGGCGAGCAGCTAGCGAGTTCCAAACAGATGCGTTCTCGGTGGGAACTCGTGATCGGCCTGACCTTGAGGCTTCGCCGACCGCAAGAAGCTCGACATCCTCAATGCTCGGGAACTGGCCTGGTGCCAGTTCCTTGCAGTTCGCTTGGAGCGAACTGCCTGACGATTGGAGGCGGAAGCTGTAGACAAGAAGCATACGATCGTGTGCGATCTGTATACGTGGCCTCAACGCCGCCACAGGGGCGCCGTGGTTCGCCGCCACGTGTGATCCGTCACGCGCTAAAGAGCGAGACCGTGCTCAGCGGTTCACTACTCGCTATCGGAGCGCGAATCGACGCTCTCGACATCCCCCGTCATCTGTACTCTGCGGACTTGATTGCTCAGGGGTTCGTCACCGGACAGGCCGAAGCCTTTGGCGTCCAGAAGCTGTCCGATCTCGCGGTTTCCTCGGAGGAACTCCGCTTTCAGTCGAGCATGCTCCGCCGGATCGTCTGACCCAA
>JBARQW010000220.1:0-1762 GCA_049643905.1 Bipolaricaulia bacterium | reverse complement strand
GCAACGAGGATTGGCGCCCAGGCAAGGCGCTACCTCAACGCGATTCCTCGATCGGGCACCGTCGTCTCGGCCTTCCGCGGCGGCGTCAACGTGCTCCTCAACGAGACGGATGATCTCGCACTCGTTTTCGTTCAGTCGGGTGCCGTGCCGCTGCACCCGTGGGCGCTGGCGGCCGAAGCCGTCGAGCACCTGCGTGTCGGCGACGTGGCCGTGGCGGAGCCGGATTGCATCCACTTCCGCAGTGAGATCGTCATCGATTTCGCGAGCGCACAGGTAGCTGAACTCCGCATCGCGCCCTACACGAATAACGAGGCCGCCCTGGCGCAATCGAGACTTCCGCTTCTCGAGAAGGCCTTGTCGGAGGGAGACGGCGACCCGTTCCGGCCTCGGATCGACGAGGTGCTCGAGGATTGGAAGCAAACCTGCGACTCGGAGGCTCTCGCCCGTCTCATCGGCCTTGGCGCCGGGTCGACGCCGAGTGGAGACGACGCCCTCGTCGGGATTCTCGCCGGACTCACCTCGAACGCCTCCCTGCTCGGGGAGACGAGGCTCGTGCAACTTCGCTATGCCGTTCGGAAAGCGCTCGCGGCGTTGAGCACGCCTCTCGGATCGGCTCAGATGATTGCGGCGGCGATCGATCGGTTATTCCCGGAGCCGTTGCTCGATCTCGTGACCGCGTTGGGCCACAGCAAGACCAGCGACGTGCTCCGGCAGGCGATCGATCGCGTCGTCGGGCTGGGTGCCTCATCGGGACGCAGCATGCTCGTCGGGCTTCTCGCCTCGCTCGCTTCGTCCTAAGGGAGATCGAAACCGAGCTCGGAAAGCAGAAGTCGGAGCCCCTCCGTCGAGAACCGCTCGGCCGCCTCCATCGATTCGAGGGCAGCCGCAAGGGTCGCCGCCAGCTCCTGGCCGGCGAAGACGCCCCAACCCGTCAGCGTGACGGTGTAGCCGAGTGCCAGAGACCCCTCCGCCGTCTCTTCGCGCCCCTCGGCGCCGACCCACCACAGCAGTTCCGGCGACAACCAGGCCCGCCCGGTGACCCGACGGAAGAACCCGGTCCACGTGTAATCGACCGGCAGTGCGTCCACGAAGGTCCCGGCCGGAACGGTCAGCTCGGTCGCCTCGCCCGGGATGAGCGTGACGGTCTCGACCAGCGGGGTCGCTCCCGGTTCATCCGACAGCCAATCCGGCTGCTGCCATGCCGCCAGCCAATCGACCGCACTCGATCCGGTCACCGGCTCGACATTGGAACCGATCACCCGCTCGATCCGAACCGGCTTGCTCCCAAGCGCCAATGGCGTTCGCATCGCCGCGAATGTCAGTCCCGTCTTTGAAGACGTCGTCTCGGTGCCCGACAGGAACTCCGCAATCGGAGGCCATCGCATGTACTCCCAGAGGGGATTCGAGATCTCCAACACAGCCAGCCTCGCCGATCGGTCATACCACTCCCAGATCACGCCCATCGCAAATCGGACATCACCGAGCCAGATGTTGTGGCCCAATACGACATACGTGACGGGGCCACGCCGGTTTGCTCCATCGGCCGTCCAGCTCAGCGTCTCGTAGCTCCAGTAGGTCCCGATGTCCCATGCTGTCGTCTGAAGCTCTGGGACCTCCTCCTGCGCCCTGGCAGCAGCGCCGCTCAGGACGGCCAACATAAGCACCACAAGCATGCCGCGTTTCAACCGCACTGGTCTCTCCTTTCGCGTCACTCAGGCCGCGCCACATTCCATATACTATCCCATCATCTCCGCTATGCCAA
>JBARQW010000219.1:0-7349 GCA_049643905.1 Bipolaricaulia bacterium | reverse complement strand
GAACGGATCACCGTCCGGCAGGCTTCCTCGGGATCCCTCGATGGACCGTCTGTAGATCGGAAAGACTCGACCGCGACCGACGAAGATGACGGAACGTTCACGCTTGCCTCACCGCTCGTCGGCACGTTCTACGCGCGTCCGAGTCCGGACGACGAACCGTTTGTCGCGTCCGGCGGCCTCGTCCAACCCGGCGAGGTCGTCGGAATCATCGAGGCGATGAAGGTGATGAACGAGGTCAAGGCCGAGGAGCCGGGACGGCTGCGCCGCATTCTGGTCGAAGACGGCGCGCCGGTCGAATACGGACAAGGACTTCTCGTCTTCGAACGACCATGAGTTTCGAGACGGTTCTGATCGCCAATCGCGGCGAGATCGCCCTCCGCGTGATCGAAGCCTGCCGCGAGTTGGGCCTCCGTTCGGTCATCGTCTATTCCGAGGCCGACGCGTCGATGCCCTATCTAAAGATGGCCGACGCGTCCGTCTGCATCGGCCCGGCCGCGTCATCCAAGAGCTATCTGAACGTCGCAGCGATCATGAGCGCTGCGGAGCTGACCGAGGCGGAAGCGATTCACCCCGGCTACGGCTTCCTCGCAGAGAATCCCCACTTCGTCGAGGTCTGCGAAGAGCACGATCTGGCGTTCATCGGGCCTCCGACCGAGACGATGCGACTCGTCGGGAACAAGATAGCGGCACGGGAGACGGTAGGGCGCGCCGGCGTGCCGATCCTTCGAGGAGCGCCGGCTCCGACGAACTCCGGAGCACTGATGTCGGCGGCGGAAGAGATCGGGTATCCGCTGCTGTTGAAATCGGTCTACGGCGGAGGTGGGCGCGGGATGCGCTACGTCTCGTCGGCCGACGAGGTTGTTTCCTTGGCCGCGGCGGCCGGCAACGAGGCGAAGGCCGCGTGCGGAGACGGGAGCCTCTACCTCGAGAAAGCGGTCGTCGAGCCGAGGCACGTGGAAGTACAGATCTTCGCTGACGCGGAGGGGTCCATCGTCCACCTCGGAGAGCGGGAATGCTCGATCCAACGGCGGCATCAGAAGATGATCGAGGAGTCCCCGGCGCCGCAACTGCCCGAGGAACTCAGGCGTCGTCTCCACGAAGCAGCGATTCTCGCAGCTCGCGCCGTCGACTACCGGAACGCCGGTACGGTCGAGTTTCTGATCGACAAGGAAGGCGAGTACTACTTCGTCGAAATGAACGCGAGGATCCAAGTCGAGCACTCCGTGAGTGAGGCGGTGACCGGGACCAACCTGATCAAGGAGCAGATCGAGATCGCGATGGGGGAGCCGCTCCGCTGGACGCAGGAGGAGATCGCGATTCGCGGGCACGCCATCGAGTGTCGAGTGACCGCCGAAGATCCGAGCCGTGGATTCACGCCGTCGTGCGGGACGGTCCAGGTCCACGAGCTGCCCGGCGGGAACGGCGTGCGCGTCGACACGGCGCTGTTCGACGGGATGAAGGTCTCACCCTTCTACGATTCCCTTGTGGCCAAGGTGATTACGTGGGGAAGGGAGCGGGAGGAGGCTCGGATCCGAATGTTGACGGCCCTCGAGCGCTTCCGTGTCTCGGGGATCGCGACGACGCGCGGCTTCCTCCGTGACGTCGTCTCCGATCCGGCCTTCCGGCGAGGAGAGATCACGACCGACCTCGTCGAGCACATCCTGGGACAGGCCGGATGAGGCAAGCTTGCGATGCGAATCTTCGAAGCCATCCCCGCGGAAGAACGCTGAATCGATGGAGGAGACGTGTTTGACGCGCTGAGCGAGCGATTGACCGGCGTCCTGTCCAGGCTTCGAGGTCGCGGCGCACTCAGTGAGGACGACGTGAACTCGGCCCTGCGCGAGATCCGGATCGCCCTTCTCGAGGCCGACGTTCACTACCTCGTGGTCAAAGAGCTGATCGCCCAGATCAAAGAGCGCGCGATCGGCGCCGAGGTCTTCGAGAGCCTGACGCCGGGCCAGCAGGTCGTCAAGATCGTTCGCGACGCACTGACCGCGGCGATGGGTGGAGAGCGATCCAACCTGTCCCTCGATCGTCGTCCGGCGGTCATCCTCCTCGTCGGATTGCAGGGATCGGGAAAGACAACGACGGCGGCGAAGCTGGCCGCCTCCCTCGAGAAGGACGGGCGCAAGCCGGTCCTCGTGGCGTGCGACGTACAGAGGCCGGCCGCGATCGATCAGGTGGAGAAGCTCGGGAGCGACCTCGGGATTCCCGTCGTCTCTCGAGTCGACGCGGCGCCTGAGCGGATCGCGGCGACCGCCCTTGAGTGGGCGAAGGAGCACGGACGAGACGTGATTCTCCTCGACACAGCCGGTCGGCTGCAGATCGACGAAGGGATGATGGACGAGTTGGGTCGCATCGCGGCCGCCGTGGAGCCGGACGAGACCCTTCTCGTCGTCGACGCGATGACCGGACAGGAGGCCGTCGGCGTCGCGACAGCGTTTGACGAGCGGATCGGCCTGACCGGGATCATCCTCGCCAAGCTTGACGGGGATGCGCGCGGTGGTGCGGCGCTCTCCATCGGGCACGTCACCGGGAAGCCGGTCGTCTACGTCGGGACCGGCGAGAAGGTCGATCGCCTCGAAGCGTTTCACCCAGGCAGGATGGCCGATCGGATCCTCGGCATGGGAGACGTCCTCACGCTGATCGAAGAGGCGGAGACGCAGCTCGACCAGGAGAGAGCGCAGGATCTGGTCGAGCGGATACGCAAGGACCGATTCACGTTGCAGGACTTCCTCGAACAGCTCGAGGAGATGCAGAAGCTCGGGCCGATCTCGCAGATCATCGAACGACTTCCCGGGGCCGCGAAACTCAAAGGGCGCACGTCATCCGACGCCGACGAAGTGGAGATGAATCGTACGTTGGCGGTCCTTCGCTCGATGACGCTGCAAGAACGCTTGCACCCGTCTATAATCGGCGGAAGTCGGAAGAAGCGAATCGCCCGCGGAAGCGGGACGAAAGTGCGCGATGTCAACCGCGTCCTTTCGCGTTTCGATGACGCCAAGCGCGCCCTCAAGCTTGTTGGAGGGCGCCGGGGGAAGGGACGCTTCCCGGCGGACTGGCTCGGGACTCCGTAGCGTCCGCCCATTTCATCAACAGGCAAATGAAACTGAGGTGAGGATATGGCAGCGAAGATTCGGTTGAAGAAGGTTGGACGAAGAGGTCAGCCGTCGTACCGCGTGGTCGTGCTCGACGGACGGAAACCCCGCGATGCGAAGGTCGTCGCCGATCTCGGGCATTACGACCCGAAGACGAATCCGGCGACCTTTGAGGTCGACGGTGAAGCCGCGCTGAAGTGGCTTCTCGATGGAGCGAAGGCGACGCGGGCGGCGCGTGACATCCTCTCCAAGGCCGGCGTGATGGCGGCCTGGGATGCTGCGAGACGCGGTGAGTCGGTGGAGATCGAGGCGAAGGAGCTGAAGCCGACGACCAAGCCGAAGAAGGCCAAGGCGAAGGCCGAAGCCGAGGAGAAACCGGCAGAGGCAATCGAGGAACCTGTGGCAGCCGTCGAAGTTCCCGTCGCCGAGGTTTCTGAGGAGCCGGCGGCCGTCGAAGCGTCGGAGCCCGAGGCGGAGGTAGAGGCAGAGGCAGAGACCGAAGCGTCGACCGAGCCCGAGAAAACGTCTGAAGAGGCGTCCGAGAAGACCGACGACGCGACCGAAGAAGCGCCGGCCGAGGAAGAAGCGGCGGAAGGCGAGGCGGCCGAGGAAGATGCAGAGGCCGACGATTCCGCTGATGACGAAGACGATGAGGTCGCCAAGGACGAAGAAGGCGAGGATGAAGAGGAGAAGGCCTAGCTCGGAGGCCGGATCCGGGAGGCCGCTTGCTCTATCGTCTGTGTGAGTTTCTGGTTCAGTCGCTGATTGAAAGCCCCGATGCACTGAAGATCGATCGCATCGAGACGGAGAAGGTCGACATCTTCTTCCTGCGGGTGGCCAAGGACGATCGCGGAAGGATTCTGGGCAAGGGCGGCCGGACGATCGGCGCGGTGAGGACCTTCCTCGAGGGCGTTGCCGCGCGCGTCGACCGCGAAGTCGTCATCGAAATCGTCGACTAAGAGGATCCGCGAGCATGCGGTTCGACATCGTTTCCATCTTTCCTCAAGCACTCGAAGGGCTGCTTGCCATCGGCGTGATCGGTCAGGCGCGGGACGCCGGGACGATCGAGATTCTGCTCCACGACCTTCGGGACTTCACCGATGATCCGCATCGTTTGGTCGACGATCGACCCTACGGCGGCGGCGCCGGCATGGTGATGAAGATCGAGCCGTTCGTCCGCGCGATTGAGGAGATACGCCCTCAGTGTGGCGAGGAGACCGCAGTCGTCTTCCTCTCGGCGCAAGGGAAGTTGTTCCGTCACGCCGACGCGGCACGCTGGGCGTCGCTCGACGGGCTGATCCTCCTCTGCGGTCGGTACGAGGGGGTCGACGAAAGGATCGTCGCGTTCGTCGACGAGGAGGTTGCCATCGGAGATTACGTTCTCGCAGGCGGGGAGACGGCGGCCGCTGTCGTCATCGAAGCCACCTCGCGGCTCACGCCGGGTGTCGTCGGGAAGTACGATTCGGTCGCCAGCGACTCGTTCTTCGAAGAGGCTCGTCTCGGAGCACCTCAGTACACGCGCCCTCCGGACTTCCGCGGGATGGCCGTTCCAGAGGTCCTTCTATCGGGAGATCACGCGAAGATCGAGGCCTTTCGCGAGGCGGAAGCGTGGAAGAAGACGGTCCGGAACCGACCCGATCTCGTCGGGCTCCATCCGGCGAGCGAGCCCGGCGATGGGTAACCTGTATGTCGGCCTCCTTCACTTCCCGATGCGTAATCGTCAAGGCGACATCGTCGCGACATCGACGACGTCGATGGACATTCACGACATCGCCCGATCGGCACGCACGTATGATGTGGCTCGGTACTTCGTCGTAACGCCGCTTCCTTCGCAACAAGAGATTACGTGGCGGATTCGCGGGTTCTGGACGGAGGGTGAAGGGGCGAGCGAGAACAGCAGGAGGGGCGAAGCGATGGAATACGTTGTTGTGGCCGAGGACCTCGACGAGACGCTCGCCTGGATCCGGGAAGCGGAAGAGGAGACCCCGTATGTGGTCGCGACGTCTGCGCGGCCGAAGCCGCAAGCGATGATCTCGTACGGAGCGCTCAAGGATCGATTGCGAACAGACCCTCGCCCGGTTTATATTCTGTTCGGCACCGGATGGGGGATGGCCGACGAGCTGATCGAGGCCAGTGACGCGATCCTCCCTCCGATCATGCCCGACGCAGACTTCAATCATCTGTCGGTCCGCGCGGCCGTGGCGATCGTTCTCGATCGAGTGGCCGGCGAGGATCGGCAGGCATAGATACGACGTAGGAGGAACTGATGGACGACGCCGTGCGAGCGGTTGAGCAAGAGCATCTGAAAGAGCGGGGCGACTTCAGCCCGGGCGACATTGTTCGGATTCACGAGAGGATCACCGAGGGAGCGAAGGAACGGGTCCAGGTCTTCGAGGGGATCGTTCTCAAGCGAAGCGGGGGCGGATCGCGCCAGATGGTCACCGTTCGCAAGATCTCGTCGGGGATCGGTGTGGAGAAGACGTATCCTGTCCACTCGCCCAAGATCGAAAAGGTCGAACTCGTCAAGGAGGGAAGGTCGCGCCAGGCTCGCCCGTACTATCTCCGACGCTTGCGCCGGATCCGCTAGCGGCCGAGAACGCGTGGGGACCGGCTGCGCCATGACGCGCGCATGACTTCTGAGGAACGGCTTCGTTCCCGCGCAGAGGAGCTGCTTGCCTACGACCTCGCCGTCTGTGCTTGGCTCGAGGGAATCGAGAGTTCCAAGCGCGGCGGCGAGATTCCATTCACTGCTCCGCCCGTTTCCGCGTCGAACAGCGACGAGGCGTCTAGGATGACGCTCGCCGGGTTCGATGAAGCCGGCCGCGGATCGCTGGCCGGCCCCGTCGCCGTCGCCTGCGTGCACATCGACCTGGGGTCGACCGGACGAAGCCTGTTCGCATCAGGGCTGGCTGAGGATCTCGCCGGCGTCGATGACTCGAAGCGGATGTCGGCGGCGAGACGTGACCGGCTCTACGATCGAATCACCAAGCGAGCCGCGTGGGGTGTCGGGTGTTCTTCCGCAGACGAGATCGATCGCGTCGGGATCGTCGCGGCCTGCCGGATCGCCGCCCGAAGGGCCTACCGTAACTTGGGAATCGTCGTTGAGGTCGGGGCCTTCGATCGTGGCCTCTCTCTGCGTGAGCCCGTGGGAGTCGCGAAATCCGAGGAGGATTTCCTTCGGGAAGTGACGGCGACGGGGGCCGACGCGCTTTCGCTGCATGTCGCCTGCGCGTCGATCATCGCCAAGGTGACCCGAGATCGGATCATGTGTCGTCTCAGCGACGTCTTCGGCGGATACGGGCTCGAACGTCACAAAGGATACGGAACGGCCGCGCACCGAGAGGCGATCCGGACGTTCGGTCCGACGCGGATACATCGGCGCACGTTCACCAGAGGGTGCGAGGGGGCGAAGAGTCAATCCTGTTGACACTTTCACGCATCCTAACTATACTCCTTCGAGGAATTCTGTTTCACGAGGGGGTTTTACGGTGAGACGCACACGAACGATCGTTTTCGGCACTCTGCTTCTCGCGATCCTCTGCGGAGCCGTTACGTTGGCCCAGACCGGGAATGGGACGGCGGAGCCGCCAAACACAGGTGGGTTGTTCACCGACGTTCCGCGAGACCATTGGGCGTACGATGATTTGGAGTACCTCGCTGCACGTGGGATCATCACCGGCTTGCCGGGAGGCCGCTACGACGGAGACGGAGCGCTCGACCGGTACTCGGCTGCGGCGCTGATTGCACGGGCGATTCAGTACATGCAGAACAACCCGGCGAGCGTGACTCCCGAAGATCTGGATGTCTTGAAGGCCCTGATTTTCGGTCTAACAGACGATCTCAGCACGTTGCGGGCGGAGGTCGGAGCGCTTCAGCGCGGTGAGGGCACGGAGCTGGAATCACGAGTCACCAGCAATGAGCAGCAGATATCCCAGATTAACACGCAATTGCAGGATGTATCCTCTTCGGGTACGACTACGTTGGCGAAACGCGTACAGGCGAACTTCATTATCTCCTTGACGGCTCTGTTGGTCGGCATCATCGGCGTTGCACTCGCTACAATTGGCTTGTGAACGCAACGTACACCTCTTGACTTCGCTGGGGGTCGGGACTAAGATGGATTTCAAGATCTAGTGGAGAGGCGTATACCGTTAACAGAGGAGGTGGTCGGACGGCAAGCATCTCTCATAGAGAGGTAGGTAGAGTACGCTTCTTGTCGAAAGCTACCTTAATGGAAGCAACGCATGCGTA
>JBARQW010000218.1:0-1573 GCA_049643905.1 Bipolaricaulia bacterium | reverse complement strand
AGTGAAGCGAATCGAGATCATGCCGTACCATCGATTCGGGATCTCCAAGTACGACGGCCTGGGAAGGGACTATCCGCTACGGGATCTAGGTCCAGTCAGCGCTCAGAATCTGGAGCACTTGACGTCCCTCAGCAGGTCGTGCGGCGTCGAGGTCCACATCGACGCAGTCTGAGTGATACGATCTTGGGACCGGCCCGCGCGGTTCAACAGGCCTCGTCGTGCACCATCGGTACCCGAGGACAAGCCGTCTTGCGCACCGGCTCCGGTGCGGTCTCGGGCACGATAACGTTCTTGAAGCTAACGCCCTCTCGCACGTAGGCGACCATGTGCTCCACAGCATCGCCCTCAGTTGTGAATGCAAGGCCCGACAGAAGCAGGACGGAAGCGAACAGCGGGACACTGAGTAGCTCTGCGACGTGCTCGTCGAGAAGCTCGGTAGCTTCGACACAGCGCTCGGCACTCTGAACCTTGCAGCCATAGCCCTCATCAAGCGTCCGATACAGGCTCCCACCAGAGAGAGGTTCTTTCTCTAGTCCTGGGAACCGATCTGCCGACAGCTTCGAGTCGCAGACCATCACAGGACGATTCTCGACCGTGTGGAGTCGGCGGATCCATACGAGCGAAGCGGAATCGGGTACGGAGAGGGCTTCCGCGTCGGCGCGCGTCGCGGTACTCAACTGTTTCGTGATGATTCGCGAGCTGTAGTCGACGTGCGTTGCCATCTCGTCCGCGAAGCTCAAGTGTCGATTCAGAAGGGCGAGCTGTGCGGGGGCCGAGCGGTGTACGAAGGTTCCTCGCCCCCGCTTGCGGACCAGCCACCCGCGCGCAATCAGCTCCTGGATCGCCCGACTTGCGGTAGGACGACTCACGGAGAACGCCTGGGCAACGGCGTCCTCTGCTGGGAACCTGTCCCCGACCTCTAGCCCCAGATCCCGAATCCCGCGTTGCAGCACGACGGAGACCTGGTGATACAGAGGGATCGACGACTTCGATGAGACTCTGAGACCGGACGCCATCACAGCGGCCGGCTCGTCAGGTCGTGCAGCATGTCCCGCCCTGTAGCTGCCGTCTTCGGAGACCCGACCCGTGGCAGTCAACGCTACACCCCCTTCTTTCCCTCAGCTTGCTCAGTTTACAGCCACTCGTCAGGAGCGTCCAGCAGTGCTCGAGGTCGAGAACTGGCGGCAGATGGGGGAAGCAATGCCGATCGCTGCGCGACTTCGAACAGGCGCCCTCTTCAATCAGTTCCAGGGCGACTCTGGACTCGCCCTTTGAGATCCGGCACGGGATGCGCCCAAGAGCCAGTATTTGCGCTTCCTGAGGGACCAGCTCCAGGAAGGCATGGAACTCCCCATCTCCCTATTCCAGCCGTCTTCCCGCGATTGAGGTTGGGAAGCATGCGGACATCCATCACCATGCAACAGCTAGCGAACGCGTTCTACATTCGGCGTTTATCGGCGTGATACAGCACGAAGACGCCCGGGATGGCCATCTGAACCCGAGATTCACTGACCAGGCTATTGTCCGAAACTTACTCCGATACACGACGCTCAGGAAAGGCGTCAGGCTCTGG
>JBARQW010000217.1:0-4430 GCA_049643905.1 Bipolaricaulia bacterium | reverse complement strand
GCAAGAACTGCTACTACGTCAACCTCTTTGCCGCCGCCCCGATTCTAGGCAAGTGACTCCAAGAGCGGAATTCAGAGGAGGTGCAGCGTGTCGATAGAGGGATTCGAAACTGATCCGATTCGTACATCCATGGGAAATCTGGACATCACGCTCCTTGGGCATGGCTCGCTCCTGTTCACGTTCGACGGGAAAAGGACCTACGTCGATCCGTTCAGCCGCGTGGCCGACTACTCGACCCTTCCGAAAGCGGACATCGTTCTGATCACACACGAGCACCGCGACCATCTCGACACGGAGGCCCTCGGGAATGTCAGAGAAGACAAGACAGAGATCATTCACACCGCGCTCTGTGACACACAGATCGATGGCGGAACGGTCATGCGAAACGGCGACGTCAAGGTCGTTCAGGGCCTGTCGATCGAGGCGGTCCCCGCCTACAACCTCCTCCACAGGCGTGAAAGCGGAGACCCGTTTCATCCGTGCGGAGACGGAAACGGCTACATCATCACGTTCGGAGACCTTCGAACCCTCGTCGCAGGCGACACGGAGAACACCCCGGAACTGAAGTCCCTGCAGGACATTGACGTGGCCTTCCTTCCGATGAATCTCCCGTACACCATGACGCCGGAGATGGTCGCCGATGTTGCGCTCTCAATGAGACCGCGCATCCTTTACCCATACCACTTCGGAAGCACGGACACATCAGAACTCGTTGAACTCCTGAAGGACCACCCGGAGATCGAGGTTCGAATCCGCAAGATGGGATGAGTCCTCAATGCACGAGGTCGCCGGCGACTAGTCCTTGTTCCCCTTGCTGTTGGCGTTGCTCCCCTTGTTGTTGTTCTCTTCGGTGTTCTGTCTCGTGTTCTCGTTCTCTTCCCGCTCCCGATGCTTGAAGGAACCGTTCCCCGTCGCTTCGTTCGCGGCCTCCCCTGGCGAGATGTCCGGATTCTCTTCGAACGCCCCGGCCAGATCAGCCAAGGCGAGGGACACGTCCAGGTCGTCATCTCGTAGTGCAGCCTTGGTGACGCGCAGGACAATGCCCGGCGGTATCCCGCTTGCCACCAGACTCAGTACTTCGGAGATCGTCTCGGGAGAAGCCCCGGCCTTCGTGACCGCGTTCACGATTCCGTCCGGCGTGAGGCTGGCGTTGAAGGCGTCCACGAGTCCGGCCACCGGGTCCTCGATCAACTCATCGAGATACGCGTTCAGGATCTCTTCGATGAGTCCCATCACGTCTGAGATCCCTTCATCGATCCCGTCCCATCCCACACCGTCGAGCATCTCGCCAACGAGCGAAACGTCCATTCCCCCTTCGTCGACTGCGGACAAGAACAGATCGATCAGCAGCGCGACCTCTTCGTCACTTGCGCTCGGGTTCACGCTCACGGCGTCTGTGATCTCCTGAAGTGTGGTGGATTCCGTCTGAACGTCGAAGATGGGCTCGATCACGGTCGGAGGCGTCTGCACGTCTTGAGAGACACCGACCCACGATGCCAGAGCGAGTAGAGATAACACAAGGGCTAGAAGAGAAGCCCGCTTCGGTAGTCCGGCCATCGTGAGAACCTCCCGTAGATCCGTGACTTCGCGTCCCCGCCTCTCGACGGATTGGGCATTCTCGTTCGGACGTTCCGATTATGGCACGAATTGGGCGCTCCCAGACGAGGTGCACGTCGGCCCTCCGCTCCACCCAGTCTGCCTCGTCTTGCCCGCGGACGGTCCGTCGCGCGGCCCGGAAGGCCAACGAGACTTCCTCGAGTGAGGCCGCTCACGTTTTCCCGCCAACACCAGACCGATCTCTGGCGGCCAGCGCCCCGCGGGCCACGGGACTTACGCCGATCTGGACGGCCCGTCCTCCTGAAGCTTGTACACGTCCATCGGTTCGCGTCTTCCGCGGAGCGTCGTCTCCCGCAGGACGTCCGCGTCGTCCTCATCGGGAATGAGCTCGTACGTAGACTGCGAGACGAGAATCTCGCCAGCCATCGCAAGATCCTGGAGCCTGGCCGCGACGTTCACCGCGTCTCCTACTACGGTGTAATCCATCGCGTCTTCCGAGCCGACGTTCCCAACGATCACGCGCCCAGTGCCAATTCCGATTCCCAAACCCAACTCTCGCAACGCATCGGTCGGCGCGTCGGCCCAGAGATTTCGGAAAGCGCGCTGCATCACGCGAGCCGCGTCGACGGCGCGTTGTGCGGCATCGGAAAAGTCAGCTGAGGGCTCGAAGAATGCGAGAAATCCGTCGCCAACATACTTGTCGAGGATGCCTCC
Organism: Bipolaricaulia bacterium; assembly: GCA_049643905.1. Classification (GTDB taxonomy): domain Bacteria; phylum Bipolaricaulota; class Bipolaricaulia; order UBA7950; family UBA9294; genus CAZMYM01. Next base: position 2,159 of record JBARQW010000217.1, on the reverse strand, counting down.
GTACACACGCAACGGTGCGGTAAGCTCGGTCAGTGTTCGATTCAGAACGGCAACGACCTCGTCGGGGTCGTGACGTTCGACGAATCTCGTGAAGCCTCGGATGTCGGCGAAGAGCACGCTGACGTCTTGCGCTTCACCGCCAAGCCGCGCGTGGCGCGCGGGATCGCCAAGAAGGCGATTGCGAATCTCTTGCGGCATGTACTTCTGCAGCGTCGAATGCAGCAGCTCTTTCTCACGCTCTGTCTTACGATGTAGCTCGGCTCTTCGCGTCACCCAGCGAGCGAAGCCCCAAGAGCCAGAGCCCAAGATGAGCACACCCACGATGTTCCATCCCGCAAGCTGGGCCGCACCGACGCTCCGCGTTCGAGCCAACGCGTCGGCCGCAACCCAAGAAACGTTCTTCCAGTGCAGCGGCCCCCCATCTCCCGTCGATGCGATCTCCGGCGAGGCTCCGGTCGCCGCGCACCGAATCGCGTCAGCCTCTGCGTAGGGAACCAGCGTGTCGAAACTGAAGAGACCGTTCGCCGTCATGAGCTGCCCGGTCGCGGAGGAGGAGACAGCATTCCATTCAGAAGCGAAGAGTTTCTGGAATCGCTCATCCGCTCGATCAGGCAGGATGAAACCCCACTCAGATTCCGGAGAAGGGCCACGCAGCCAGTAGCCTTCATCGTTGACCAGAAGCGCTGTCGCTCCGGGATCCGGATGCGCCCGGACGAAAGCGTCAAACACGACGGAGCCTCTGAGATTCACAAGCAAGTACCCGTGGATTTCACCTTCAACGCCGAGCGCGAGCCCGAGACGAAGCATCGACTGGAAAGGGAGCTCGACTTCATCACCTTCGACGTTGAGGTCCAGAGGCGACACGTAGATGGACCCTGCAGTGCAGCGCGACATCTCCTGGAAGTAGTAACGATCGCCCTTGAACTGAAGATCTTCCTCAGAGACGAGAGATGGCCCGCCCTCGCGAGAGTCGACGCGCAGGATTTCCATTCCCGCCGGAGAGAGGACGCGGATCTGGTCGTAGCTTCTCTGACGACGGGAGAACGCGACGAGCTCCTTGGACAGCGCATCACGACTCGACCGTCCGTCCGAGGCGAGGAACGGGGCAAGCTCGTTCACTTCAGAGAGGAAGAGAAGATCCGAGACAGCGGCCTCGATGATCCCGACAACGGCATCCTGTCGCATCTGGACGGCATGAGCCTCCTCGTCTCGGACCATCCGGATCCGATGTTGACCTCCCGAGAGATGAAGGAAGACGGAGATAGAGATCAGAAGGCCGCCGGATACAAAGAGAACCCCACAGAACAACGCAGCGAACCTGCGGTTTCGTGCGATGGGCCACCTCCCCGGAGTTGTCGATCCTGAACCCACTCATCGCCAGGGTTGCGTCAACGTGTAGAAGATGAATGTGCGAGGGATGAAGAAACCGTGAGCCCGGTCTCCGTCTAGCTGTGCTCCAGGTCAGAAAGCGCATCATCGAGCGCGAGAACCGCCATGTCCACGTCGTCTTCAGTCAGCACAAGAGGAGGCTTGATCTTGATGACGTTGTGCAGGGGGCCGTCGACGCTCAAGAGGATTCCGCGCGCCTTCATCCGCTCGATCAGCTCAGCGGCCTCGGCGGCTGCCGGCTCCAGCGTCGTCCGGTCCCGGACAAGCTCGACGCCGATGAACAGACCGACGCCTCGCACTTCGCCGATGAGCGGATGCCGATCCATGAGACCTTTCAATCCATCGCGAAACCGGACGCCGAGGTCTTGCGCACGCTGCTGCAGTCCTTCGTCTCGTATCACGTCGAGTACCGCAAGTCCGATGGCACAGGAGACCGGGTTCCCGCCGAAGGTGGAGAAGAACTCCATCCCGTCTTCGAACGACTCTGCCACATCGCGCGAGGTGACGACGGCCGCCATCGGGTGCCCGTTGCCGATCGGCTTGCCCATGACCACGATGTCGGGCACCGCGTCGTACATCTCGAACGCCCAGAAGTGGGTCCCGACGCGACCGAAGCCGACCTGAACCTCGTCGGCGATGCACAGACCTCCCGCTCCTCGCACGTGCCTGAACGCGGTCTCGAAGTAGCCCGGCGGAGGGACGATCAAGCCGCCGCAGGAGGGGAGCGTCTCCGCGAGGAGGGCAGCGATCGGAGCTTCGACATCGTCGAT
>JBARQW010000216.1:0-1832 GCA_049643905.1 Bipolaricaulia bacterium | reverse complement strand
GGACGCGTTCATCGCCGATCTCGTCGTCGGCCTGGATACCGGCCAGTCCAAGTTCGGCGCACCGGCGCGAACCGACCGCACGGCCAAGTACAACCAGCTGCTGCGGATCGAAGAGGAGCTCGGCGATCGAGCGCAGTACGGGAGGTTCCCCTACGCGCTTCCGGGATAGATGGGGGAGGGCGTGGGCAGAGCCCAATGAGCCAGTATCATCTCGACTTGTCGAAGTTCCCGCTCGGCTGGCTCCGGGACAAGATCGAGAGCCACGAGATCGTTCCGGCGCGGAAGATGCTCCAAGAGAACATCCCAGAGCGGTTCGCCCGCTCTGCGTCGAGCCGGGATCGAGACCGTCGCTGACGTTGTCGCTGCGCTCAAGACGCGCACACACATCGCCTCATTCGTTGATCGCACGGGGATTCCAGGCGATTACCTTCTCTGGCTCGGACGCGAAGCGCGAAGCTACCGGCCGAATCCGTTCGGCTTGCGAGACATCCCGGGGGTCGACAGCGACCTGATCGAACGTCTCGAAAGAGTCGGTATCAAGTCGACCAAGGCGCTGTTCGATCGGGCGGCGGGCAAAGCGGAGCGTAGACGTCTTGCAGAGGATGTGGAGGTCGCCGAGGACGGCCTCGAAGAGCTTGTGAGGCTCTCGGATCTTGCGCGGATCCGAGGATGGGGCGTACGTTCGTGCGGCTGTTCTCCGAGAGCGGTACGGGAAGCGTTGCGGCCCTTGCCACGTGGAATCCGGGCGAGCTACACGAGCGGCTGTACGTCGTCAACCGGGAGCGGAGTCTATCTAGTGTTGTGCCGTCGCTGAAGGACGTCGCCGAGTACGTCGAACAGGCGAAGGAGCTGCCGAAGGTGCTGGAGGTCTAGGGCCGAACGATCGCGATCCCGATCGTGCCGAAGTGAGACGGCATCGTGTGGGAGGCCGTCAGGCCGTGTCGCTCGATCAACCCAGCGAGACAGCCGCGCGAGACGAAGTCGCGGAATCCGGCGTTGTGCTCGTCCCCCGCGGTGTTCTCGATCAGCCGGATGACCTGCCACGGAACGTGAAGCGCCGGATGCGCAGGCTCGCAGAAGTCAGCGACGATCAGGTGCCCGCCCGGTCGCATCACACGAAACGCCTCCTCGATCATCACGGTCCGATTGGCCTCCGGATGCTCGTGCAGCGCGAGCACGAGGAGACACGCATCGAATGCGTCGTCCTCGAACGGCAGTTCGTACGCCGAGCCGTGGACAAACCGGATGCCGGAATCGCTGTGGCGACGGGCTGCGGTGATCATCGGTTCTGCAAAGTCGATCCCCGTGGCCTGGATTCCCACCTGGTGGAGCCGACGGCATTGCGCCCCGGTGCCCGAGGCGATATCCAGAACGTTTCCCGCTTTGAGGTCGAAGCAGATTCGAGTGATTTTCGGTCGCAACGGGGAGATCAGCGGATCGATCAGACCTCGGTAGGTGAGCACGGCCCCCGGGCCGTAGCGTGTTTTCCAGACCATGGACGAAGGATAGGGAGCCGGTCGGTCCGACGCAATGGTGCGTATCTACTCCTCGACCTCGGGCTTCTTGCGGAAGAGCTTCTTCAATCCCCGGCGCTTCTTGCGCCGCAGGCCTCGCTCCCGCACGCCGCGCGAAGCGCGGGTCGGGATACGCGGTCGCACAGGCTTCGCGAGGGCTTCGAGCCTCCTTCTCAGCTCTTCCAGCGCGATGCGCTTGTTGCGAAGCTGGCTTCGCTCGCGCTGACAGGTCACGACGATCCCGGTCGGGAGATGGCGAATCCTGACGGCCGTGTCGCGGGTGTTGACGTTCTGCCCGCCCGGGCCGCTCGAACGAAA
>JBARQW010000215.1:0-8961 GCA_049643905.1 Bipolaricaulia bacterium | reverse complement strand
CGCCTGTTACGGGCGAACGTCCGCTAGGTCTGTGCGTGATTTCCATTACATGGGCTGAGCGGCGCAGCACACTTGCGATCAGACGTGAACACAACGAAACGCATAGTGCCTGCTCGAAGGGTTCTTCTGGCCTGTCTGGTAGCTGCGTGCCTGGCAAACGTGATCGCGGTCGGCGGCATCTCAGCACCCGCAATCGGAATCGCGAAGAGCCTCGAATCCTCGACCAACAACGGCGATGGGAGCTTCACCATTCTGTATGAACTCATCGTGCGCAACTACGGCAATGTGCCTCTCGACGAGCTTCAGATCGACGAGGACCTTGCCGCCGCCTATCCCCACCCTGCGCTCTGTGAGCTGCTTTCGGTGGAGAGCGACGACTTCACCGCCAGCGATCTGTACGACGGAGTTGACGAGATCGGTCTCTTGTCCGGGACAGACGTTCTGGACGTGGGAGAAACTGGGACCGTGCGGCTGGCACTGTGCCTCTCGCCGAAAAGCGGTGTTGCCAGCTATTCCAACCAGGCTCTGGCTTCAGGGAGAAGCCCGAGTGGCATCGTCACCGTCGATCGCTCTCAGAGCGGCGAGAACCCTGATCCAGACGAAGACGGAGATCCCGGGAACAACGACGAACCGACGAGGCTCTCCTTCGCCCAATTCGAGCTCGGCGGGACACTCCAAATGACCGTCTCCTGGTCGGATACCGTTGGATTCGAGCTGAACGGCATCTCCTTGAGTGCGTTCTTGTCTGTGGAGGGCTTCACGGCGCAAGTGGGGACGTCCTTCGCAAACACGGGAATGGACACGTTCAGTGTGTCGGCCAACGGTACATTGGGCGAGGTCCGCCTAAATTCCTCGCTCACATTCGACCCGTCAACGGTCTCCTTCGTCTCGTGGCAAGGCGGGACTGCCTTCTCTCTTCTCGACCTTGATGTGACAAACATCGTCCACGTAGGCGTCCCGCAGACAGCGTCGTATACGCAATTCGCCGTCTCTGGAGCGGCCGGAGGGCTTTCGGCACAAGGGACCGTCAAGCTCGGGATCTCTCCTCTGGTCTTCTCCGCAACGAACGTCTGTGGAACGTGGGACTGGACCGGCTGTGACACGGCAATCACGGTGTGTGCCCTCCTCACGGGTACCGACGGATTCAGTTCGGCAACGGTCTCCATGACGGACTACGTTCTGTTTGAAGACATCTTCGGCATTCGGGGAAGCCTCGATGTCGCCATTTCTTTCACGCTCGAGGAGAAGACGCTGACTCCGACGCTCAAGCTGCAACCCGACTGGTTCATCTGTCCCGATATCCAGCTCTTGAGCGAGATCTCCGCTGGACCGGGCCTCGCAAGCGTCGAGGCGCTCCTCGTCTACGGGATACAGGGCGAGTGCGAGATCGGTGATCACGTGACGATTCGGTTCGCGGAATCGCTGGCCGACGAGAAGAATAGCGCCGTCACCGGCAAGGCCGAGTACTTCGAGCTGATCGGCGTCTCGGGGAGCCTGCGGTCGTGCTGTGGATCCGCAGGGGCGTTCGACGTCGCCGCCTACTTCGAAAGCGCTCCCGCGCCGTCGAGCGCCCTGTTCGGGATGGGGTTGATCACGGCTTCGTTCGATGTTCAGATCGTCTCGAACTTCGCGTTCTCGTTCGAGGCCGAGTTTCCCACGACCGGGTCAGGCTGGAGCTTCGCCTCGACCTTCAGCGTGATCTGGTGACGATCTCGGCGCTGGTCCGATGGATTGAGGCGTTCGGGAGACTCTACTTCGGGATGGTCCGAATGACGCTCTTGATCCGCATCTCAGGTCCGAACTGACTTTACACTCATCGTTCTCGCCTACGTCCGTCGCATCATGGCCCTTCGCGTTCCCAGCAGTATCCGGCAGGTCGCAGGTGATTCCGCCCCGCTCATCCTGTCTTGGTGACCGCTCAGGGACGCTTCACGACACTTGGCCCTTCCCGCGGCACGCAGTAGCACTGAGCAGAAGCAAGAGATGTCAGATTCCGCATCGGATACAATCCGCCGCATGTCGGCACGTTCCCAGGACCTATCCCAACGCCTGACAGAAGGGCCGATCACGAGGTCGCTCATCCGGCTCGCGTGGCCCGTGATGCTCTCGAACCTGTTCCAGACGGCCTACAATTTCGTCGACCGATTCTGGCTGGGTCGGTACGATGAGCTCGGCATCGCAGCGCTCGCTCTCTCTTGGCCGCTTGTCTTCCTCGTCCTTTCCCTCGGCGCGGGTGTCACCGTCGCAGGGATGGCTCTCGTCGCCCAGTACACGGGAGCAGGACGTTCGGAAGAGGCCAACCTCGCTTCCGGACAGGTTCTCGCCTTCACGACGCTCTTGGCGGTGATCCTCGCCGCCGCGGGATTCTTCGCCGCACGCCCGATTCTGACACTGATGGGGGCCGAGGCGAACCTAGTCAGTGCAGCAACGAGCTACCTCCAAGTGATCTACGCAGGAATCCCTCTGATGTTCGGGATGTTCGTGCTCACGGCTCTTCTCAACGGCGTCGGAGACACGGTGACTCCGATGATCCTGATGGGCGTCTCCGTCGGCCTCAATCTCGCGCTCGACCCGTTCTTCATCTTCGGATGGGGCCCGTTTCCGGAGTGGGGAATCTTCGGCGCCGCCGTTGCGACGGTTCTGTCGCGCGCCGCGATGACTGCCGTCGGCTTCTACCTTCTCTTCTCCGGGCGCCTCGGATTGCACGTCCGTCTGCATCACCTGCGACTCCGATGGAAGCACGTTCGACAGATCATCTCCATCGGAGGCCTCGCCTCGATCGGGCAAACAGGCACGGCGATCGGCTTCTCGATCATGAATGGTGCCCTCGCGCGATTCGGGACCCCGGTCCTGAACGCGTTCGGAATCGGCAACGCGTTCATCTCGATCGCCCTGATGCCGGTGATGGGTCTCGGTCAGGCGACGGCAACGATGGTCGGCCAAAACCTCGGAGCCGATCAGGTCGAAAGAGCCCGCCGGAGTGCGTGGACGGGAATCGCGCTCTCCAGTGCGATCCTCGTCGTGGCGGCCGTCTTCGTCCTCATCTTCCGAATGAGCCTCATCCGAATCTTCATGTCCGACCCCGAGGTCCTGCGGATCGGAAACGACATGTTCATCCTGGTCGCGCTGGCGTTCCCGTTCATGGGAATCATCCAAGTGACGATGGCCACGTACCAGGGTTCAGGTCACACCTTCTACTCGATGTTCTTCGGTCTGTTTCGTCTGTGGGCGTTGCGCGTCCCGCTCGTCTATCTGCTCGGTTTCGTCGCCGGGATGGGAGCGAACGGCGTCTGGTGGGCGATGCTCGCGTCGAACTTCGGCACATCGGTCGTCTCCGTCTGCCTCCTCCTCACGGGAAACTGGACGCACCGCGTAATCAAGGAGCCGCCTGCGCTCGTGGACTAGCCTTGCAGACCCATTCGCGCGCCCCTACTCTCTTCGGAAACCGGTCTGACTTGGAGGATCGACGATGACGACGATCACGATTGCCGACGCGCGGGAGCACGTGGGAAGCGAAGTCACGCTCCGCGGGTGGCTCTACAACAAGCGTTCGAGCGGGAAGATCCTCTTCCTGCAAGTGCGCGATGGAACCGGCGTTCTCCAAGCCATCCTCTCCAAAGACGAAAACCCTGACCTGTTCGACCTTGCCGACCAACTCCCTCGGGAATCTTCGATCATCGCTCACGGCGTGCTTCGCGAGGACGCGCGCGCGCCTCTCGGCTGCGAACTTCAGCTCGAGCGAATCGAGGTTGTGCACCAGTCCACCCAAGACTTCCCGATCGAGCTGAAGGAGCAGACCCCCGGCTTCCTGATGGACCACCGTCATCTCTGGATCCGAACGGGACGGCAGGTGCCCATCCTGCGGATCCGAGACGCCGTGTTCCGCGCTTTTCGCAGATTCTTCGAGGAGCGTGGATTCGTCGCGACCGAAGCGCCGATCCTGACCGGAACGTCGGTCGAGGGGACGACGACCCTGTTCGCGCTCGACTACTTCGGCGACACGGCCTACCTCGGCCAGAGCGGTCAGCTCTACCTCGAGGCAACTTCAATGGCGCTCGGCAAGGTCTATTGGATCGGGCCCGCCTTCCGCGCCGAGAAGTCGAAGACCCGCAAGCACGTCACCGAGTTCTGGATCGCCGAAGCCGAGATGTCCTTCATGGACCACGAAGAGAACCTCCAGCTCCAAGAGGACCTCGTCCGATTCATCGTCGAGACGGTTGTGGAGGAGCGTGGGGCCGAGCTTGCCCAGCTGGAGCGTGACGCCGAGCTCCTCCTCGGACAGGTCCGAGAGCCGTTCGCCCGAATCGACTACGCCGATGCGATCGAGTTCCTCCGCGGCAAGGGCCACGAGATCGAGTTTGGAGACGACTTCGGCGCTCCGGAAGAGGAGGAGCTCGGGGACGCCTTCGGCAAGCCCGTCTTCATCGAGCGCCTCCCCGTCGCCATGAAGCCGTTCTACATGAAGCGTGATCCAGAGGACCGAAGCCGGGCGCTCGCGGCCGATCTGATCGCGCCCGAGGGATACGGCGAGATCATTGGTGGGAGTCAACGCGTCGATACGGAGGAGGAGCTCGTCGCGCAGCTTGCGGAGTACAACCTGCCGATCGAACCGTACCAATGGTACGTCGACCTTCGCCGGTACGGCGCGGTTCCGCATTCGGGTTTCGGCATGGGGTTGGCCCGCGTGGTCTCCTGGATATGCGGGGTCAATCACATCCGCGAAGTCATCCCGTTTCCTCGAATGATCAATCGCCTCTACCCGTAGAATTCGCTACTTCGCATCGTCCGACAGCGTGATCAGGATGTCGACAGCGGCCGGTCCGCCGGGCGCCACGATGATCGGGTTGAGGTCGATCTCTGAGATCTCTGGCAGCTCCAAACTCAGTCGAGCGAGAGCGGAGAGGAACCGGGCCAGGACGCGAATGTCGACCGCCGGCTGGCCGCGGAATGCCTCGAGAAGCGGGAAGGCGCGAATCGATCGAACTGCCTCGTCCGCTTGTCTTTCCGTCACCGGTGCGACGGCGAAGACAACGTCCTTCAGCGCCTCGACGAACGTGCCTCCGATCCCGAACATCACGACCGGACCGAACGCGGGATCGCGCTCCATTCCGAAAATCAACTCCCGGCCGACGAGCGTCTTCTGAACGAGGATTCGAGCACCTTCGAGGCCGATCGAGTCGATCACGACACGAAGTTTCTCGATCGCCGCGCCGAGCTCATCGTCGCTCGCGATGCCCGTGATCACCGCCCCGTGTTCGACGCGATGATGAAGGTCGGGCGCGTCGACCTTCACGACCACTGGAAAACCGACATCGGAGGCGAACGCGCGCCCTTCCTCAGGCAGATTGACGTACGCGTGTGGGCAGACAGGGATCCCGCAGCTCGCCAAGATCTCTGCGCCCTCACTGAAGAAGAGGCCGGTTCGACCTTCGGCGACGGCGCCATCTACGACGCGTCGAGCGGCCTTCTCGTCGAACGCTACGTCAGCGTCAGCCTGGGACAGTTCCGCGCGTAGGTCGCGGACGCGATGGAAGAACCTCAGGGCATCGACGGCCGTTTCCGGCATCGCGTAGACGGGGATCCCGTCTTCATGAAGACCCCTGACGACGTCGGTCTCCTCTCGGCTGAGCGTGCAGACGAGGATCGGCTTGTCAGGGTGCTCCGAGGCAACGCGCCGGATCCCGGCCGCGACTTCCTCCGGCGCGTCAGGTAGGACCAACGGAGGGCGGAAGATGACGATCGCCGCGTCGGCTACGCGTAGCGCCACTCTCAGGCCGTTCTCGTAGTCGGCGGCCCCCGCGGTTGCGATCATGTCAACGGGGTTACCAAGTCCCGCTTCCGGAGGCAGGAATCGCGAGAGCTCATCGCGAGTCTCGGAATCGAGTTGCGGGACGTCGATCCCGACCCGCTCGCATGCATCGGCCGCGATGATGCCTGCCCCGCCGGCGTTGGTGAGGATGACGACCCGATCTCCGCGTGGCAGGACGCCGCGTTCGAGTGCGCGCAGGGCCGTGATCGTCTCCTCGATCGTGTTCACGCGGACAACGCCGCACTGCTTGAGAAACGCATCGACGATCGCATCGGGGCTGGCGAGGGATCCGGTGTGAGATGCAGCAGCCGCTACCCCGGCTGCCGATCGGCCTGCCTTCAGCACGACGATCGGCTTCTTCCTGGCAATCCGTTCGCACCATCGGCGAAAGGCCGTCGGCTCGGCGAAGCTCTCGAGGTAGAGGAAGATCGCTCGGCATTCTTCATCCTCCGCCAGGTACGAAAGGAAGTCGTTCTCGGTCAGTCCGGCGCGGTTGCCGAGATTCACGAAGAGCGAGACGCCGAGGCCCGCACCTTCGAAACACTCGAGGAGCGTCTCCCCGAGCGAGCCACTCTGCGAGATAAACGAGATCTGTCCGCCCGATGGGAACCATCGGGAGAACGAAGCGTTCATCCGGACAGCTCGCGAGCTGTTGATTATCCCCATGCAGTTTGGGCCTACGAGGTTCAGATCGTGGCGCGCAATCAGCTCCCTAAGGGCGACTTCCCGCTCGGCACCCTCTTCGCCGCTTTCCTTGAACCCCGCGGTAATCACGATCAGGTTTCGGATCCCTCTCTCGCCGCATTCGGCGACCGCGTCCAACACGACGTCGCAATTGATCGCCAGAACGACGAGGTCGACGTCGTCGGGCAAGCCGGAAACAGATGGGAAACAGGACAGCCCCTCGATCTCTCGATACTTCGGATTGACGGGGCGAAGCTCCCCCGAGAACCCACACCGCTGTAGGTTCCGGAGGATCTCGCCCGCGACCGACCCGGGCCGCGGACTCGCGCCGACGACTGCGATCGAGCTCGGCGCGATGAGCGACGCGAGATCCCTAGGCATGCCCTCTCATTCCGCGGACGATCAGCCAAGCGAGGCCGAGCATGATGACGACGTCTCCGAGGCTGAACGCCGTCGCGAACGGAACCCAAGCTGGAAGATAGAGCCAGTCCCCGAGGACGTCGAGCCGGCTGGCGTCCCCCATCATGAGGATGTTCCCATGGACTCCTCTGGAGGCCAGGAGTTCGGACGTTCCCGTGTACCCGGCACGTTCGAGTGCGGTGACCGACGCCGGCATTCGGCCGCTGTTGGCCGCGATCGCGACGAAGTTGAGGAGTGCCCCACCGCCCAGCACAAGGAGAGGCTTCGTGCGCAGATTGAGCACGAGGAAAACGAACATGAGGACGTAGGAGACGATGTGCAGGGGTGCGACGGCATAGGGAAGGAGCGGGCGGTCCGTGAAGAGCGGAAAAATGAGAAGCTGCACGATCAATGCGAGCAGAACGAGCCAGAGCCCTCTCAGTCGGAGCGAAGGCAGGTTGGAGACGCGCCCGCCGAAGGCGTAGCCGAGGAGAACTCCTACGAGGGCCGCGAAGAGAAAGATCATAGACTAGCCCGGCTCGACGACCGGACCCGGGGCCTTGACCGGCACGTCGACGAGCTCTCCGATCACCCGCAAGAGGGAATCGGCCACCGCCGGGTCGACATCGGCTCCCCTCATCCCCCGGATCATCTCAATCGTTTCTTGGCGGCTGAACGCACTCCGATACGGTCGATCGGTGGAGAGGGCGTTGTGGATGTCGGCCGCGGCAATGACACGTGAGATCAGCGGGATCGCCTCACCTCTCAAGCCGTCCGGGTACCCCGATCCATCCCAGCGCTCGTGCTCATGCCGGACGGCATCGGCGACCTGCGCGTAGATCTCGATACCCTCGATCAACTCCGCACTGACAACAGGATGTCGCTTCATGACCTCCCACTCTTCGTCGGTCAGCGGTCCCGGCTTGAGGAGGATCGAGTCGGGAATCGCGACCTTCCCGATGTCGTGAACGCGGGCCGCGATTTCGACCTTCTCGATCTCCCCCTGCGAGAGGCCCATCTCCTCGGCGATCTTGACGGCGAGCTCGGCGACGTTACCCGAATGGATCGCCGTGTAGTGATCACGTTCGTCCAGTAGGCGCGAGATCTTCTCGAACGTCTTCCTCGCCTCGGTTCGCAGCCTTTGATAGCTGCGGAACGACAGATGAACCAGAAAGAGTGGCACAATCGCAAGCAGCATGTGCCAGACCGACAGCGTGTAGAGGACCGCGAGCAACAGCGCCAGGACTCCCAGCACGGCGTACTGCACGATGAAGTCGCGGATGTAGGTTCCAAAACTGTAGAAAAACCGCTTCCCTTCCGTGAAGGAGACCACGGTCGTCACGAGCGAGACGTTGATTGCCGCATAGCAGAGGAAGGCGAGCGTCGCCCACAGGTAGTCTCTGCTCGACGCGAGCGCAAGCGGTCCGCCGCCTGACCGGAAGAAGATCAGACCGGTTATCGCAACGGCCACCACAAGCTGGCTGACATTGAAGATCGTGATATAGGCGAATCGCCCGGGATTCGACTTCAGGTGCTCCCACCGCATCATCACCTCGGGCGCGAGTGTCGAGAGGAAGACCATCAGGACAGCTCCGGCTGGTCCAAGGATGAATAGGGAGGCCATGTAGATGGCGATGCTGCTCGAAACCTCGCAACCGTAGGCGGGAATCCAGACAGCGTAGATCTCGGAAAGGAAGCCGAGAGCGAGAAAGAGGACGAACGCGAGAGCTTGTGATGCGGTGAGGAACGCAATATCCCTCACGTAGTAGGCGATTGACGCGAGTGCCAACAGCCCGAGGAAGATGACGTACGCCCTTGCCTTGATCGAGAGGTTCACGCTCACTCCTCTATTCGGGATCAGTGGCGAAGCTGCCGCCACATTCTACCCTAGGCAAGGGGTATTCACTATAGCTCCAAACTCAGATCGATTCAGGCCCTGCCTTCTAGCCGTGCCACTTCATGCTCGCACCGAGCAGCAGCCCGAGCGTCGCGATCGTCAGCAAGTACGTGAATCCCTTCGCGCTGAATAGCTTCTTCATCGTCTCTTCTCCCTTTCGGTTGTATCCGCT
>JBARQW010000214.1:0-4088 GCA_049643905.1 Bipolaricaulia bacterium | reverse complement strand
ATCCCCGCGGGTCGGTTGGAGCTTCGCGTCTCGGAATCGGAACTGGAGCGTCGGCGGGCAGCGTGGACGGCACCCGCACGTGAAGCGAGCGGAGGCTATCTCGATCGATACGCCGCCTCCGTCGGCCCGGCGACTGAAGGAGCTGTCTTGAGGGTCCTTGATCGCGATAGATAGCACCGAACTCGTTCGAAGCCGCCACGGGCTTCCGGCGATGATGCGACGTGGCCTGAATACGGAAGGACGCAGTCGATGAAGTGGTCCACACAGAATGCCGACGAGTTCGTCTGCGACGAAGGGGGATTCTCGATCAAGTGCGCTGGATGCAGCAAGGCCCTGCAAGGATCAGACGTGTGCTACGTCGCGCACTCTCTGACGGAGACGGAAGCGGATGGCATCCGCGAGATGTTCGACGTAGACCCGTTTGGCGGAAGCGTGGCAGCAGGAGACGCTCCGCTCTTCTGCAGTGACTGTCTTCTGGGCTTCTCAGACGATCCCGAAGCCTGGTTCCGGGAGCGAATGCGCATTCACGAAGCGAGGAAGAGCGTCGATCCCGGCTGAGGGAGTCTCATCCGACGGATCGGCCATCGGCTTGTCGGCCGATCCGATAGGCACTCGGTCTTCGTCGCCTATGTTTCCTCTCCTGCGTCGCGCGGGTTCCGCTCCAGATAGAGGCGGTGCGCCTTTTCCGCTGAGACGACGATCCCGCGGATGAGGGCGGATCCGAAGCCGTGGTGCTCCATCTCATTCAGTCCGGCGATCGTCACGCCTAGCGGGGTCGTCACTCTGTCGATGAGCGCCTCGGGATGCGCTTCCTCCGCCAGGACGAGCTCCGCGGCTCCTTTCGCCGTCTGTGCCGCGAGTCGGATCGCCTGATCGGCATGGAATCCAACCTGAACGCCACCCTGAGACGCCGCGCGGATCGCCCTCAGGAAGAAGGCAATCCCGCAGGCGCACAACGCGGTGGCTGGGGTCATCTGTTCTTCATCGACGAAGGCGGTCTTGCCAAGCGCCTCAAAGATTGACACCGCGGCGTCCCTTGCGCGCTCTGGGGTCCCGTCTGCGCAATCGAGGCACGTCATCGACTCGCCGACGGCGACCCCGATGTTCGGCATGGCGCGGACAACCGGAACAGCCGTGCCGATGCGCCGGCGAATGTCCTCGATGCGAACGTCGGTGGCTGTCGAGATCAACACGTGTCGGTCCGGATCCAAGGCCTCCGCGATCTCGCCCAAGACGCCGTCGATCTGTTTCGGCCGTACGGTGACGAGGACGATGGAGCTCGCGGCGACGGCCGCGGCGTTGTCGCTCGAGGTCAAGAAACCCTGCTTGCCGAGATCGAGAAGCGCGTCCTGCGATCGGCGCGTCAGCGTAATCACTCCAGGCTCAAGAACGCCCGCCGCGACCAAACCTTGCGCAATCGCGCGTCCGAGATTCCCTCCACCAAGAATCGCGATGTTCGACATAACGTCCCTTTCGTTTCGATTGAAGGCTGGAGAGACACCGACGCTCACTCATCCAAGAAAGCCGCGCCGGGCTCCGGCTCTGACGATCAGCTCCTTCAGCTCGCTCGATTGCCGATGATCCTGTAATGCGGTCATGAGACGAGTCGCCGCTTCCTCATGAACCTCGTCGGTCTCACGCACAAACAAGTCCTTTGCCGCTCGCGCCTCGTCCTGGATGATAGTCGGAAGATGCCAAGAAACTGACATCGGCCATCGCGAGTTCGTGGGTTCTGAACACTCCCAGACCGACCGGCGAAATCCCCGAGACCTGCAGGTGCCCGTCGCACTCGGGGCATCGCAGGATCGCATTGAGCCTGATGCGATCTGCGTCCAGCAGCATCATCCCGGCGCATCGTGGGCACGAGACACTCCATGTTCTTCCCATCTGCTGCCAACTCAGCACCCCCTCAGATCGCATGCGTGTCCCCGGGAGACTTCGCGAACAGGCGTGCATCTTCGATTCGATCGAGCCCGGAAATGTAGCGCGTCAGCCGCTCGACCCCAATGCCGAATCCGGCACACTTGGGAAGACCCTTCTTGGCGGAGTCGAGATAGAGCGACAACGGTTCCCTCTGGATGTCATCTCGACGGAGACGATCGGGAATCCGATCGTACTCGACCTCGCGTTCCCCGCCGGAGAGCGCTTCTCCGTACCCTTCGGGATAGACGAGATCCATGTCGAGGAGCACGTCAGGCCTGTCAGGATCCTCTCGGTCGTAGAACTCGCGGATCCGCCGTGGGAAGTCGATGACCCAAACCGGCGCGTCGAGCGTGGCGGACAGCGCGTCGTCGAAAGGCTCACCGTGCTCGTCTGCGGCCTCAGAGAAGAGGATTCGTCGGAACGGCGCGGTCGGGATCGAGAGCTCACGCCCCAGGAGGCGGAGTTCATGCGAGCAGCTCCGTGAAACCTCTTCGAGGATTCGGACGACGAGTCGTTCGCCGATCCCGATGACGTCATCGCGCGTCGCATCACGCACCTCCTGGTCGAGTTGGACGAATTCCGCGAGGTAGCGACCTATGGAGGCCCGCTCTTTTGGCTCCATCCTCACATTCGGAGAGAAACAGAAGATCCTTGGGACAACTCGCAGTGCAAGCTGCTTGTGCAGGATCATGCTCTTCATCAGCTGAAACGGGACGCCGTAGTAGTCGACGGATCCCCCGTAGGTCTCATGGTGAAGCGGATCCGTGATCGGAGAAAGGAGCACGGGCAGGATCTCAACGAAT
The DNA here is from genome assembly GCA_049643905.1 of Bipolaricaulia bacterium. Taxonomy (GTDB): domain Bacteria; phylum Bipolaricaulota; class Bipolaricaulia; order UBA7950; family UBA9294; genus CAZMYM01. The sequence goes on along the minus strand of JBARQW010000214.1, from coordinate 1,362 downwards.
CCCTGTTCACGAAGATGATCGGCGGCCGCGTGGACGATCTCGCTCTTGATTCGCAGGACGGCGGCCCGCTCGGTGTCGCATGTCAAACGCATAAAGATCCTCCTCAATCGAGACTGCTTGGATTCCACCGCTCACGAAGCCGTCAAGGCTCGTGCACAGATTGAATGAGCGGTAAGTGAAACGACGAATCTAGCTTTGCGCTCCGAACGGAGCGTCCGGATTGAGGAGGCAGAAGAGGGAGGCACGATCACGGTTCGTGAGAACGACCGATAGATCTACAGCTGGGTACAGATGGGTTGCCATCACGACCACCTCTTCCTGATAGGATTCGCTACCCTAGTCGCGTCGCGGGCCCTTGTCAAGCCCTTCTGTTCTCGCGACGAGGTGCGCGTTGTCAGGACATGCCTTGCGATGGCCTCTCTCGCTCGGTTCTTCGATGTGCTCATCCGCTGCGGTGCCCTTCTTCGTCGCGTGGTGCCCGCATGAAGCCGCGAGGCAGGATCAAGCGTACGGCCCGTTCGAGGAACAGGTAGTCCCACGCCCAGTTGAGCAGGACCAAGACGCGGTTTCGGAAGCCGATCAGCTTGACGAGATGGAAGCTCAGCCACAGGAGCCAGGCGGGCAATCCCTTGAACGATCGCCCAAACGGAGTCGCCACGGCGGCGTTTCGCCCGATCGTGACCATCGTTCCACGATCCCTGTGGCGAAACGGGATCGGCGAGAGTCCTGCATGTTGGCGTTCGATGTTCACAGCCGCCGTCGTCGCTTGCTGAATGGCGACCGGCGCCGTTAGCGGGAGCCGATCGCCACTCTGCTCGACGCTCGTGAGGTCTCCGACCACGTAGACGTTCGAGTAACCTGGGATCTGCAGCGTAGGTGAGACCAAGATCCTCCGATCGGAACTCACTGGGAGATCCTCCGCCCCTTCGATGGAAGCCCCCTGAACACCGGCCGTCCAGACCACGGTTCGGGTAGGAATCACCGTTCCGTCTTCGAGCACCAGTTCGTCGCCCGACACACGCGTCACTGGAGAGGCCGTGTGCACCTCAACGCCCATGCGCCCAAGCCGCTTCAGGGTGTACTCCTGGAGCCTACGCGGAAATCCTGACAGGAGGTGAGGATCGCCCTGGAGTAGCATCACGCGGACGTCCTCTTTCGGATCGATCCTTCTGTAATCCCTGCCGATCGGACCGCGAATGAGTTCGGAGAGCGCGCCCGTGAATTCGACGCCCGTCGGGCCCCCGCCAACGATGGCGAACGAGAGGAGCTGTTGGCGTGTCCTCTCGTCGGGCTCCCGGTCAGCAAGCTCGAAGCAATAGAGAATGTGGTTTCGAAGAGCGATCCCTTGATCGACGGTCTTCA